>NZ_JAVRBN020000007.1:132273-291679 GCF_034531305.2 Nostoc sp. ChiQUE02 | reverse complement strand
GCCTGTCATCGTTTCCCTGTTGCCTATTTTTCTTCAGCAGTTATCATTCCAGTTTACCTAATTGGTGACACGCCCTAGTATTTTACATTGGTTGTACTGGAGTATTGCCAGATAATATGGAAGCAAAACCCATGACTGCTGAAGAAGCTGCTGCTAAATATCCAAATTTGCAATTCTCTAAAGATGAGCAACAAGGTACTTTGTTTGCAGTTGGTGATAGTATTATCAGTATCTATACCAAAACTGAATACTACAGCAAAAATGTAGCTATCCTAAATCATTTGTAAACAAAAAGATCCCCGACTTCTCAAAAAAGTCGGGGATTTGTGGCTTTCAATTCTCACAAATTAAATACGATTACTATATAAATAATCTATTTTTGCTTAAGAAACTGGTGATTCGCCCCCAAGTGCCGACTCGATAACTAAATTAGTAATAGCACTAAGTCCCATCCCAAATTCTGGAATTATAAATAGAAGCATCATTGCAAAAATTCCGAATTGGCTATATTGTAGTGGCTTTAGCTGAGGAAAAATTTCACTAAAAATACGAAAACCATCTAGTGGTGGAATTGGCAGCAGATTAAACAGAAATAAGGTTAAATTGATCCGAGCCGCTATGTAAAGAAATTCTCCACTCAAAAGTCCTGAAAGACTTGGATTAGAGATAAATTTCAGCATCATAATAAATAGAATGCCTAAAGCCAGATTTGATAATGGCCCAGCTGCGGATACCAAAATATTGCCTAGCTTGCCAGAGCGAAACTTAGATGGGTTGACGGGCATTTGTCCCCAAGCTATACCCATAAGACAGAGAAAGATGATTGATTCCTTACCCATGTGAACTACAGGATTTAGCGTCAGATGACCAGTTTGTTGTGGAGTGTTATCTCCCTGACTCATCGCAGCCAAGCCGTGAGCGAGTTCATGCAAGGTGATGGAGAATATGACAATTACAATGATTCTGAAAAAATAAATCGGCTCTGTGATTAGTGTTTGGATAAACATACTTTACTAAATTTTGGTAGTGCTCCATCTGTGTAATAACAAGCTCTTTATATAAATGTTATTAAAATATCTACTTAATTTGCTAGGGTGATTTTTGGTATATTTTATAAATCAAAATTTACTACTTTTATGAATATCAGTTGATTTGATAAGTTAAAAAAACATTTCATAACACTTGAAGGATTTTAAAGCCTGGTAGCAACTACGCATTTATTTTATTTTTTAGTATATAAAAATTTAATTCCTGAGCTAGCACCTGAAGGGATGAGTATAAAAAACTACTTTAGTTTTAGCGAAATTACAAATCACTGAATAGATCAGCCTGATTTGGATCTAACTGCATCTATAGTTTCTCTGACTCAAAACAGAGTTGCTATCGTCTTGTTATTTTGGTATATCGCTTTGCAAAGTTAATTTTATTACCTGATATAGCAATAGATTTACTAATATTTTTTAAGAAAATTACGCAGAAATCAGCTTCAATGAGACAATCTGACCTAATCTTCTCAACCTAAAGGAAGACATGAACGATCGCACAAAGGCTCTCCAGGCTCTCGCCGCTGAACGTTGGCGGGTATCCCTGATTCTCAGTGGAGCCATGATGTTTATTTACTTTGGCTTTATCCTATTAATCGCGTTCAATAAGCCCCTGTTGGGGTCATTAGTAGTTCCTGGTCTCAGTCTGGGAATTTTACTAGGGGCGCTGGTAATTGTCTCAGCATGGGTATTAATTTTTATCTACGTGCGTTGGGCAAATAGCAGTTACGACGACCAAATCGCCAGGCTGACACGCAAGTAAATTAGCTATTAGCAATTTCTAGTCCAAAATCCAAAATACTAAACCAAAAAAGCATGAATAGTGTGTGGTTCGGTCTGCCACTAGCGGCAGATATTACTAGTCTTGGTAAGTTTAACCCGTTGGCGATCGCTTTCTTCTTTCTGTTTGTTATAAGTTCTCTAGGCATTACCTATTGGGCGGCAAAGCTCACCAAAAATACGGCACAGTTCTATACAGCTGGCGGTAAGATCAGCGGTTTCCAAAACGGGCTGGCCCTAGCAGGAGACTTTATGAGTGCAGCCAGCTTTTTAGGTATCGCTGGGCTGGTGGCACTCAACGGCTTTGATGGCTTAATTTATTCCATCGGCTTCCTGGTGGGCTGGCCGATTGTCATGTTTCTAATTGCTGAACCACTACGTAACTTAGGTAAATATACTTTTGCCGATGTAGTGGCTTATCGCTTGCAGCAAAAACCTGTACGTATCGCCTCTGCGATTGGAACGCTCGTAGTGATTAGCTTTTACTTAATTGCCCAGATGGTAGGTGCTGGTGAGCTAATCAAACTATTGTTTGGCTTTGATTATGAATTAGCTGTGGTTATCGTCGGTTGCGTGATGATGGCTTATGTGATTTTTGGCGGGATGATTGCCACCACTTGGGTACAAATTATCAAAGCAGTTCTGTTGCTCGGCGGAACGATTTTGCTAGCTATCTTGGTACTGGCACGATTTGGCTTTAACCCGATCGCTCTTTTCGCCGCTGCATCTGAGAAGTATACAGGTGTATTAGCTCCGGGCAAACTGGTTTCTGATCCCTTGGATGCTATCTCTTTGGGGATGTCGTTGATGTTTGGCACTGCTGGACTACCCCACATCCTGATGCGTTTCTACACAGTACCCGACGCCAAAGCAGCGCGGCTTTCTGTTACTTATGCCACAGCTATTATTGGCGTTTTTTATCTCCTTACCTTCATCCTGGGCTTTGGAGCGATGGTGCTAGTAGGTCAAGATGCCATCAAGCAAATTGGTACTGGTGGTAATATGGCTGCGCCGATGTTGGCAGAATTTCTCGGTGGTGATGCTTTCTTAGGTTTTATTGCTGCCGTTTCTTTTGCGACGATTTTGGCGGTTGTCGCTGGGTTGACACTCTCAGGTGCAGCTGCATTGTCCCACGATTTGTGGGTGAACGTGGTGCGATCGGGTCATGCTGACGAGTCAGAACAGCTGAAGGTGGCTCGCGGTGCAACAATGCTTTTGGGGTTAGTGGCAATATTCCTGGGCATCTTGTTTAAAGGGCAAAACGTTGCTTATATGGTAGGTTTAGCATTTGCGATCGCTGCTAGTGCAAACTTCCCAGCGTTGCTCTTATCAATGCTTTGGCGACGCTTCACCACCAACGGTGCAGTTGCAAGTATGTTAGTCGGTACTATCTCCTCTTTAGTGCTGATTTATTTGTCACCTACTATTCAAGTAACGATTCTCAAGCACGCTTCTGCACCGTTTCCGCTGAAAAATCCTGGATTAATCAGTATCCCACTTGCGTTTATTGTGGCGATTGTCGTTTCACTATTGAGTACTGAACAGCAGGCACAGGACAAATTTGCGGAAGTTGAGGATCGCATCCACATTGGTTCTGGGCTGTGATTTTGTCAACGCACAAACAAGCGTAAACTTAAGCCCCAGCGAATGGAATTCGCGGCTACACAAACAAAGCCCACCTCCGTGGGCTAAGAGAAAATTCAGGTTTTTTAACCCACAGAAGTGGGTTTTGCCTACTGTCCAAGTTCTTTGATATTATTTGTCACTTGTTGGTATAAATCGTTGTTACCCTGACTTTGAAAAATGTTTGCTGCTTGTTCCAAGTCCTTAAGCGCTCCCTCTTTGTCTCCATTGGTGGCGCGGGCATTTCCCCGGTTATTGTAGGCAGGAGCAAAGTTACGATTGAGGCGAATGGCTTGATTGTAATCTGCGATCGCACCCTGTGGATCTCCATTGGCAGCACGAGCATTTCCTCGGTTATTGTAAGCGATCGCATATTTGGGGTTGAGGAGAATCGCTTGGTCAAGATCATCTAGTGCCCCTTTTTTGTCTCCATTGGTGGCGCGGGCGTTTCCTCGGTTATTGTAGGCTTCGGCATAGTTGGGATTTAGGCGAATCGCTTCACTGTAATCTTTAACTGCTTCTCTATTGTTTCCTAGTGAGGCGCGGGCATTCCCCAGGTTATTGTAGGCTTCGGCGTCGTTAGGGTTGATGCGAAGGGCTTGATTGTAATCTGCGATCGCTTTTTCCTTGTCTCCCAAATCAAAATAGGCTAGTCCCCGGCCGTTGTAGGCAGCGCCATATTGAGAATTTTGACTAATTGCCTTACTATAGGAAGCGATCGCAGCTTGTAAATCGCCGTTTAAATGCTGATTCTTTCCCTGAAGATAGAATTCCCCACCAATGGAAGCTGTAGCTGAACGACGGCTAGGTTGACTGACTCCTATTTCTGTCACCAACACATTGTCATTCTTACTACAAGAAACACTGCTAATTGCGGTCAATGTAGTAAAAATAGCTAGGGTAAATATTTGATTTACCCTTGTTCGCTTTTGCCCAAATAAACGCCGTCTCATAAGTTAGTATAAACTGCCATAACGCCTGAACGAAATTAGTATCAAAATCTAGATTTTAATTCTTTAACTCAATAGTTATTCTATCTTTTGATAAACATTTAAAGTTAATTGACAAATTTACCTGATATTAAATAAATTTATTTAATAGTTATCTTAAGGAAAAAATCTGATCCAGAAAGTATAAAAATTGTCAATTTGGCTCTTTGCTATTGTCATCTGTGTGCTTCTCGACAATGAATTTATGAGTAGTAAACTACTGTTGGTCATGTTTTTTAGGATACTTTTTGAAAAAATATATTTGAAATATTAAGATTTCTTCTTTAGAAGAAATCCATACATTCATTCTGGCATTTGTAGCTATATGGACAATTTACTCATCTTCTCTTTCGCTCTCTTTATTTTTGGGAGTTAGCCGCCAAGAGGTGGTTTTGTCAATATCTACAGACAGTTGTTCCAGATTTTGCCCTAAATCTTTTTGGAGTTTCTGAGTTAGTGCGATCGGAAAATCTAAATTAATACCTTCACTTTGTGCTAGCCTTGCCAATTCTGTAAAAGTAGCTTTGATTGTAGTACGCTCATAACTAGTCAGCTTGTAATTATAAGTTTCAGATATATTTTGAGCTTGCATAGCTTTTTTCATGCGTTCTTGCAAATGCTCAAATTCTGAATTCAACAACTTCCATTGCTGCTCAAGTTG
Organism: Nostoc sp. ChiQUE02; assembly: GCF_034531305.2. Taxonomy (NCBI): domain Bacteria; kingdom Bacillati; phylum Cyanobacteriota; class Cyanophyceae; order Nostocales; family Nostocaceae; genus Nostoc; species Nostoc sp. ChiQUE02. The sequence goes on along the minus strand of NZ_JAVRBN020000007.1, from coordinate 286,583 downwards.
CGAGTATCTGGTACTTAGTGATATTAAGTCTTCCGTTGCCGAGTCGGGGCTGGCTTGGGCTTGTAAACCTAACAAATTTGAGTGGATTTGAGCAAGATAAATACAGTCTAGGTAAGCATACTCTATCTGTTCTTCAGTCAAGGGGCGTTTTCCCCAATCGCTTTCTTGTTCTTGTTTGTCAATATTGTTAAAGCTACAAAGTGCAGTAGCTATGGTTTTAAGTTGATAGTTAGGTAATGGCAAAAGATAGTAGGGAATTTTTTTTGCCATTTCCAAGGTGCAAGTAATATTTTTGGCTTTCTTATTACCGAGAAGCTTTAGATCGTAACTGGCGTTGTGAAAAACTTTTTCAATGGCAGAATTTATCATAATTTCTTCAATAAATTCAGCTATAATATTAGGCTGATCTAAGACATCTAAAAGATAGACGCGATCGCCACTCATGTCTTTGGGATTATCTAATACCTGAATCAGCGATAGTCGGGGATTACGACTTTTATAGTCAGCCACTTCTGTATCTATCCACAGCGTTTTAGCATTGGTATATTCAGCGACAATGGCACTAATTTCGCGGGCGGAAGTAAGGTACGGCATTGGCTAATATTTCCTGATATTTAGGGCATTGTAAGCAAGCCATAGTTTTCTAAAGTAACATTTTGTTGGTAATTTTGCTGGCACAGGATTGCAAAAACGCTGAAGTTTTGAGTTGCATAGGCTTAGACATCGCCAAACTGACTTAAATCTGATAATATCGATTCACTACTAGTAAGGCTGCATAGTCTACCATTGAAAGAGCTACTCAGCATCTACAATTTCTAGAGAGCTACAGACTGTATGCAGAGGCATCGTGGTTAGCAACCGTAAAGAAAATTGAATTGGCGTTTGTCAGAAATGGCTGCAAAATCTTAGCCTCCAGAAATCGTCCAAGTTTCAATTTTCAGTAACCTGAGTATTTGCTTGGGAACTTTTGCTACTTCAAATTTAATTGCTTTTTAACATCTGCTCCTCACAATCACACACACCTTAATTAATCGCTTCCAGTATTCAATTCGGAGATAGATAATGAAAAAGCTAATTCTATTGCTAGTTAGTGGCATTTTGGTAGTTGGTACTTTTGGCTGCCAAGAAGCTCCTAAAACTGGTTCAGAAACTCCTAGTACTACTAATCAAGCCGCTCAAGCACCAGCAACACCAGCCTCTCAGATAAATCAAACTGCGGATAGAACTACTGCCAAAATTCCAGCAAAAGAAACGGCTCCTTTAGCAGCTAGCACAGGCACTAAAGTTAAAACCGATTCTGAAAAAACGGCAGCAACAAAAGCTAAGAGCAACTTAAAAACTGAAGTTAGCGAAAAGTTGAATAAAGGCTTACCAGGCAATAAGTTACAAGTTGAAAACAAAGAAGGTGAAATTATCCTCAAAGGCACAGCGGCTTCTGTTGAAGAACTCAAAAAAGCTGAAACCTTGGCGAAGGAAGTTCAAGGTGTGAAGACAGTGAAGGTAGAAGCAAAAGTTGAAGCTGTGAAAAAGCCATAGGGCAATAGCCGAGTTTCAGTTAACATTGGCATGAAAGCTAAACAGGATTTACATATACGTAAGTCCTGTTTTTTATTTGAGCAAATAGAGTTAAGGAATGTTCATACCACTCTATTGACTTTATAAACCTATGGCAAATAGTTGACTGAAAAATGGTTCCAGCCTACTTGATTGGACTTCAGCTATGAGAGATGAACTTCGAACTACATACTTGCAAAATGCTCTTGTAATAAATCGTGGATGAACTGATAGCGTCCGCCAACTTGTTGAATCAATCGCCGTTCAGCAGCGTAGCTTAAAAAATGGGCATAATTCCAAGGAATTGACCGATTGTGCCACAGAATTAGACGCATAGCAAAATGTTGAATACAGGCAATTCCGCCAAAAAAGATACCGAAAATTATTGCTATAAAAATTCCATATAATAGTGCCTCGAATGACTCAATCTTCAGACCCAATAACAGACTACGCATTGCATATATTAACATCCCAAAAGGTAAAAGTAGCACCATGAAAAAAATAGCATGTTTTGCAGATGAATAAATAGCTTTATTGGGGTAATCAATAATTTTTAGTTCATCGCCTATCAGCCCAAAAACTAGCCCAAAAATTAACCCGACAAGCAAGCCAACAAATAGTCCAACAAATAGTCCAATAAGCAGCCCATAAATTAATCCAATAAACAGCCAGGTAGTCAGCCAAACTATCGAACCTAAAAATATACCAAAACGTGTATTTCCCCAAGACCAACTAAGAGTTTCAATCGGTGCTATATCATTTTCTACTGAACTAAAAATAGGTGCAAAAAGTAGCCCAAACATCGCACCGACAAATAGCCCATAAATTCTTCCATCAATTAGCAAAACCATTAAACCACAAATTAGAGATATAATAATTTGAACTAGGATAAAATACCAGATTTCTTGACTAAATGAGTCTAAATAGTCTGGCTGTATTTTTTCAATAAAAAACTCTTTTTGTTTCTGCTTATTCAATGTTTTAGCTAGCCATTTTAACCAAGTTTTAATATCTTCATGTTTATAACCTTTGCTGTCATGAGATTCTTCCAATCGGTGTTTAATATAAGCATCAAACAACTCCTTACGGCATTGTTTTTGATATGCTTGGCGTTCATCAGCAGAATTAAAGTGTTTACCTTTTTTCACCAAACCTTCTGGATAAGCAACCGGAATAAGATGCAAAAATAGCGGTATCTTTGCCAACACACCTAAATCTTCAGGGTCGTCTTTAATGGGTTGCCATAAATGGGAATACCCAACCCGTCGCAGATAATTTTGGATATGGATTGGTGTCAGTGGTTGCAAATAGACTGCTCCCCGCAACTGCCCCAAAATTGCCTCACCCTTGATATACTCTTCTTGACGGCAGCAGACAACTAACGGCAATAGACTAGAGTTGTTTTGCAGAAAGTCATTTATCCGCTCAATACACTTTTTTTGACGGGGTAATCCCAATTCATCCAAACCATCCAGCAGCGGTAAAAGTTTATCTGTGTCCAACCAGTGACGAGAAATTGCTTCCGGGACGTTATAGCGAAATTTCAAATCTGATATCAACCAGCCGCCGAGCGCTTGTTTATCATCTTTCCAGCTAGAAAGCTCAAATAACACTGGAATGGGGCAATCTGGTTGCTGCACGGCACGTTCAATTAAATCTCTAGCCAATTCCAGCAACATCCTAGTTTTCCCTGAACCAGGATCGCCCAAAATTAGCAATCTCCCTGCAATATCTGTCTGCTCGAAAATTTCAATGATTCGTTTGCCTTGTTCTAACTCAGTGTCTGACTTGCTAAAGATTATGAGCCTTAGCTGCTGTCTTACCCACATCCACGGCGATGATGGATTACTTTTGATTGTCAACGATTGCGCCGATCGCCCTACCATATCTTGCCGATTTTCCATCTGCAACCGAATTATTTCCTCATTGTGCAGTGAGTCACGCAGCCTTGCTACCACATAAATTTTCATTGCCTTGAGCAACTCCCGCCGCCAATGATCTGGCGTTTTCAGTCCTGTTGTACCATTAACAGTCCCGCCACTTTCCCCCCGTGTCTGCCACAACATCACAAATAGCTGGAGTGTATGCCAAGCCAAAAACATTAAAGCCACACTGCCAATAGTCAGAAACAAAACCCTCAATACATCACTTTTATCGCCAACGTCTTTCCACCCGCCGATAATCCCAGTCAAGACTACAACCTCAATCGTCAGCTTGAAAATTAAAGTATTTCTACCGGGGAAATCTCGAATTGCTGGCCACTGGTTAATTAAGTAACCCGCAACTGCTGCTAATAAACCCGTCAACAGCAGCGTGATAAGAGGATTGTTGAGCATTTTTATAACTAAAATCAGATGGCTCACAGATGATTCAAACTATACCAACTGATTCCCCTTGGTGCCTAAACTCTCCTTATCTTGGGAAAACTCTGATGCTGCCAAACCAACTATTCAGACTCTTCGCTGTGCCTAGAGCGATCGCGTGCGATAAGCCGCTACGCACCTACGATAATCCCTAATTTTACCCCTACCCTCTTGCGGATTTTTAATTAGTTGATACACTTGTTCTTCATTAGCCCAGCGAACCAGCGCCTATGGTGCACATCAAGCGCGTGGAACTTACGAACTTCAAATCCTTCGGTGGCACTACCTCAGTCCCTTTGCTACCGGGGTGTACTGTCATATCTGGGCCAAATGGTTCGGGTAAATCGAATATTCTAGATGCGCTGCTATTTTGCCTGGGACTCTCCAGTTCTAAGGGAATGCGAGCCGATCGCTTGCCAGATTTGGTAAATAATACTCAAACGGCTAAAGGACGTGCTTCTATTGAGGCTAGCGTCACGGTGACGTTTGATTTGTCAGATGAAATCTCACACAAAGACGCAAAGGCGCAGAGTGAGGAAGCAGGGGAAGCAGAGGAGGCAGGGGAAGCAGGGGAAGAAAATCCAAAATCCAAAATCCAAAATCCAAAATCGGGAGAGTGGAGCGTTACTAGAAGGCTGCGAGTCACTCACCAAGGGACTTACACATCGAATTACTATATCAATGGTGAAGCTTGCACGTTGACAGAATTGCATGGGCAACTAAGTAACCTGCGGGTTTATCCTGAAGGCTACAACGTTGTGCTGCAAGGGGATGTCACCAGCATTATCTCGATGAATGCGCGGGAACGGCGGGAAATTATTGATGAATTGGCTGGGGTGGCGGCGTTCGATCGCAAAATCATCCAAGCCAAATCAACTTTAGATGAAGTGAAGGAAAAGGAAGATAGCTGTCGGATTATTGAGACGGAATTAACTGCACAGCGCGATCGCCTTTCCCAAGATCGTGCTAAAGCTGAGAAATATCAAAAACTCCGCACGGAATTTCTGGCTAAACAATCCTGGGAAGCTGTTTTATCATGGCGATCGCTACAAGCACAACAAGAAAAGTTAGTTCACGAAATTCAAACAGGCGATCGCAATTTTAGTGAACTCACTACCCAACTCACAAACCTAAATTCCGAAATCGTCCAAAAAACTGCTGAACTGGAACAACTCAATGCCCATGTGAAAGCATTGGGAGAAGAGGAACTTTTGGCGGTGCAATCTACCCTCGCCACCCAAGAAGCAGAACGGAAACAACTCCAGCGTCAGATCGCGGAATTAGAAACAGCTTCCCAAGAAACTGCTAAACGTCTCACTCAAACTCAGCAAGAAATTCAAAAACACCGACATTCCCTAGAAGAAATTGCCGAAACCCAAATTGTAGAGACGCGATTCATCGCGTCTTCCCAACACCAAAGGAATGAAGCCCACCAAGCTCTAGAAACCTCCCGCGAAGCAGCCGCAGAAATCGCCTCAGCTTCGGAAGCATGGGTGCAGCAACAAACGGCATTCAATCGTCAAATTGAAACTCTGTTGCATACTCTAGAACCGCAACGCACAGAAAAAGCACAACTCACAGAACGGAATAATCAGTTACAGCAATTAATTTCAGAACAAACCCAGTTAATTGAACGCGACGAACCGCTATTAGCTCAAAAACAAACTGACTGTAATCAAGTTGAAACGGAATTTAACGCCTCTAGCGAACCCATCCAGAATTTAGCCCAAAATCTCTCAGCCACAGAACAAGAACTGCAAATCCAACAGGAAACCCAAAAACGGTTACTTTCTGAACAACGAGAAAAACAACGCCAGTTGGATAAAATAGAGGCGCAAGCGCAAGCACAGCAAGAAGTCCAAGGAACCCAAGCGAGTAAAGTCATTTTACAATCGGGAATGCCTGGACTTTGTGGCTTAGTTGTGCAATTAGGAAAGGTGGAACCTCGCCATCAGCTAGCCTTGGAAATGGCTGCCGGTGGACGCTTGGGACATATTGTGGTGGAAGATGATGGTGTAGCAGCAGCGGGTATTGAATTGCTCAAACAGAAGCGTGCAGGGAGGGCTACTTTTTTACCGCTAAATAAAATTCATGCTCCCAAATTTACTCAAGATGCAACACTGCGTTTCGCTAGCGGCTTCGTTAACTATGCTGTTAACTTAGTCGATTGCGATCGCCGTTACAAAGATGTATTCAGCTATGTTTTCGGTAACACAGTAGTATTTGCCAGCCTTGAGGCGGCGCGGAAAAACTTAGGACTGTATCGCATTGTCACCTTAGACGGGGAATTGTTAGAAACCAGCGGTGCAATGACTGGTGGTAGTAACAGCAATCGTTCAGCCTTGCGGTTTGGCAATGCGGAAGCAGCAGAATCAGATGAAGCGATCGCTTTAAGAAGTCGCTTAGTGGACATTGAGCGAGTTTTAGAGCGTTGTACTGAAGCGATCGCCACTTTGTCAACCAGAACCAAAAAACTCACCCAGGAACTAACCGAAGCGCGTCAAGCGCGGCGCGAACAGCAGTTGCAATTGGAACAGTTGCAGAAAGATATTAAGAATTTAACAGGGCAATTAGAGGGGACGCGATCGCAACTCACCCAAAACAGCGAAAAGTTAGCCACTGCTCAATCTAGATTGGAAATTTTGGAGCGGGAATTACCTGGGCAAGAAACTCAATTGCAACAATTGCGACACGCTTTAGCCGAGTTAGAATCATCCCAAACCCCCAGTGAATGGCAACAAATCCAGGCAACAATTAAAATCCAAGAGCAACAATTGCAACAACGAGAGGCGGCGTTACGCGAAGCTGAACAAAGATTAAAAAATTTGGAAAATCAGCAACAACGTTTGCAAGAGAAAATCCAAGAAGCAGAGACACGCATCGCAGAATACGAAACCCAAAAAACCTCTTGTAGAGACGCGATTCATCGCGTCTCCACACAAATCACAACGATAGACGACCAAATCACCCAAACCCGTTTATCGTTGAGTCAAATGGAGCAAAATTTGGGAGAAGAGAAACAAAAACGCGACGCTACAGAACAAGAAGTGCGATCGCATCTTTTGCGCCAACAACAATTGGAATGGGAAATAGAAAAACTCAAAGAAACCCAAGAGAAACGGCGAGAAGAATTAGTCGCTTTGCAAAGTCAGTTGCGGGATGTGGGAGCAGAATTACCAAATCCCTTGCCGGAAGTTCCAGATAAGGTAGATCTGGAAGAATTGCAGAAAGAATTGCGATCGCTTACCAAACGCTTACAGGCAATGGAACCTGTTAATATGCTGGCGTTGGAAGAATACGAACGCACCCAAAACCGTCTCCAAGAACTGACGCAAAAATTAGAGACGCTAGAAGGGGAACGCACCGAACTACTTTTGCGGATCGAAAACTTTACCACATTGCGGCAACTTGCCTTTAAAGAAGCTTTCGATGCTGTCAACGAAAACTTTCAATCGATTTTTGCCATTCTTTCAGACGGCGACGGCTATTTGCAACTCGAAAATCCTGAAGATCCCTTTAGTAGCGGACTGAATTTAGTCGCGCACCCCAAAGGCAAACCCGTACAACGCCTAGCTTCCATGTCTGGGGGAGAAAAATCACTCACAGCATTGAGCTTTATCTTTGCCCTGCAACGCTACCGCCCATCGCCCTTTTACGCCTTTGACGAAGTAGATATGTTCTTAGATGGAGCAAACGTAGAGCGATTAGCTAGAATGATTAAGCAACAGTCACAACAAGCGCAATTTATAGTTGTGAGTTTGCGTCGTCCGATGATAGAATCAGCCGAACGCACAATTGGCGTTACTCAAGCACGAGGAGCTTACACTCAAGTTTTGGGGATTAAGTTACAATCATCCAATACATCTGCTTGAGTTTTTGTTAATAATAGTGTATAGATAAACCAAACCGGATTCGAGATCAGGACTCGGTATAGAATGACCTCTGAACAGATAATTAGGCGTTCCGACATATTAAATACCCAGGTGATTACCCGCGACAACGGCAAGCGGCTAGGCATCATCAGTCAAGTCTGGGTTGATATTGATCAACGAGAGGTTGTGGCTCTTGGTTTGCGAGACAGCCTGATCTCTATTTCGGGCATACCGCGCTATATGTACCTCAACAACATCAGCCAGATTGGTGATGTCATCCTAGTTGATAACGAAGATGTAATTGAAGATATCGAAGTTGAATCTCTCAGTAATCTGATTAACTGGGAAGTAATTACAGAAACAGGTGAAGTACTAGGTAAAGTTCGGGGCTTCAAGTTCAACGGCGAAACCGGGAAGCTTAACTCCATAGTTATCGCTTCTTTAGGATTACCCCAAATTCCCGATCAATTTGTGAGTACTTACGAGTTCTCAGTAGATGAAATTGTCAGCACTGGCCCCAATCGGTTGATTGTGTTTGAAGGAGCCGAAGAACGAGTAAACCAGTTGACAGTTGGTTTACTAGAGCGTTTGGGTATCGGTAAAGCGCCGTGGGAGAGGGATGCAGAAGAAGAATATGGCTATACTCCACCACGTACAATTGCACCACCCAGTCAACTGCCTAGTGGAGTGCCATTGCAGCCACCCAGGCAAAAAGTTCGCGCCCCCGAACCCGTAGCGCGGGAAGAGGAATGGAATGAAGACTATGTGGAAGAAGAAAGGCCACAGCGTCAGGTAATGAAGGCGCGGCAGTATGAATCTATTCAATACGAAGAAGATGAGGAAGAAGATAACTGGAGCGAAGCAACGGGCAGCGACAGGTATCAACAACCGCAACCGCTAAAGTATGAAGCCCAGCCCTATAACAAGCCTTATGTTGATGAATACGATGATTATGACGATGTAGACGGCGATGCTTGGGAAGATGCGCCGAAGCCCGTGAATATTCCTAAGAAAGTCAAAGAAAGACAGCCAGAATACGAAGAAGAAGGCGGATATTAAGTAATTCGTAATTTGTAATTGGTAATTTAAGCCGGAAATTACCAATTATTTCTCAGATAAGTTCAGCCCCCTCCTTGCTTGCAAGGAGGGGGCTAAATTTTTAGGATAAGTGAGGGGCAAAAGGGTGATGAGCGAGGTTGTGGAGAATGCGTTATTGGCTCAGGGTAGATAGATATTCAATTCGATCCTGGTATTCATCCTCAAACCAGGGTGAAATCACAGCTATGACAAACCAACCAGATATACAGGTTACAAACAGCGATCGCAGTAGTGTATAATGCTGACGCTTTCCCTGCACGGAGTGCATTCATGAACTACGGGATGAGTCGGTGACTTAAGGAAAGCAGATAATCGCAAGGACGTTAAATAAGGGTTGTTATGTAATTTTTCAATATACCAGGCAGTTCTTCCTTGCTGATTTCATGCGTAACTACCTGTACCGTTAATTTCTCAGCTTCTTCTTCTGTTATTTCAATATCGTAATCATTAGCATTTAAAAAAGTTACCATAGCAGCAAAAGCAGTGCGTTTGTTACCTTGCTCAAAAGCATGATTGCAGGCTATGTGAAATAGGTATGCAGATGCCTGTTCATAAATCGTGGGATGTAAATACTATCCCCAGTAAGTTGCTTGAGGCGAGTAAAGAGCAGAGTCCAGCAAGCCTTCATTAATTATGTTTGACGACTCGCCAGTTTCACTGACGAGTTCATCACGTATACGGATTACGTCTTCTTTCACAAGAAATTTAGGATGCTTTAAAGTCACTGATAGAAGAATACCGGGAAACTCTATGATGAACGCTAAAACAGTTTGTAACTAATTAGTTAAGTGTTCAGAAACTCACCAAAAACTGCTAGCGTCAAACAAAGGAAAATATCGTTGTGGATCTTCGAGCTTGAAAACGCGTTCTAATTACTGGCAACTGCTGCCTTATATCCGACTCCAGTGGCAAACTATCACCAAGGGACTTATTGGGATCTTGGGATACGTACTGGCGACATTAGTGTTGATCAATCTCGCCGGTAAATTGGCAACTCCCTTTGCAGAAGGTAATGTAGTAGCGATCGCTCAAATAACTGGCAGCTGTGCCTTAGTCTTTCTTGTCAGAGGATTGTTTCAGTCTATACAAGATATGTACATGGCGAAAGCTTCTTTGAGAGTTGCTTTTCATCTCCGTCAGCAAGTCTACGCCCATCTGCAAAAGCTAAATCTTAGCTATTTTGAAACGGCAAAAGCAGGTGATTTATCTTACCGTCTCACGGAAGATGTTGACCGGGTTGGTGAAGTGGTAAATAAAGTATTTCATGACTTTATCCCCTGCATTTTGCAGTTGCTGGCAATTCCGATTTACATGATTTATCTGAATTGGCAACTGACACTAGCAACGGTGATAGTTGCACCACTGATGGGTATTTTAGTCGGTTGGTTTGGTGAACGGTTACGCAAGTATTCCTTAAAAAGTCAAAATCGCGTGTCAGGGTTATCAGCCATCCTTGCGGAAGTTTTCAACGGTATTCGTTTGGTACAAGCTTTTGCTGCCGAAAATTACGAAATCGCCCGGTTTGGCTATGAAGCAGAACGCAGTCTGAAAGCAAAATACTCAGCCGAACGCCTCAAAGCAATTCAAATTCCCATTGTGGGATTTCTGGAAGCCTTAAGTGCATTATCGTTACTGATTGTGGGAGCGTGGCAAATTTCCCAAAATAACTTAACAGTGGCGAATTTTTTCAGTTATTTGGCGGCAGCGGCGCTATTAATTGATCCCATTGGTCACACTACTAATAATTACAACGAATTTAAGCAGGGTGAAGCATCTGTTGACCGTGTTTTTGAATTGACGGCAATTCAGCCGACGGTGACAGAAAAGATTAATGCGATCGCTCTTCCTCCAGTCAAGGGCAAAGTAGAATATTGTCATATTTCTTTTGCCTATAAACCAGGTGAACCTGTATTAAAAGATATCAGTTTATTGGTATCGCCAGGTGAAGCGATCGCACTTGTGGGTGCTTCTGGTGCTGGTAAAACCACATTTGTGAACCTTCTCCCCCGTTTTTACGACCCCGAAACTGGACAAATATTCATTGACAATGTTGATATTCGAGATGTCAAGCTGCACAGTCTGCGGCGACAAATTGGGATTGTTCCTCAAGAAACCATCATGTTTTCGGGGACAATTGCCCAAAATATCGCTTTTGGACAAGACGTTTTTGACATAAAAGCAGTTAAAGAAGCGGCGAAAATTGCTAATGCCCATCAGTTTATTAGCCAACTGCCAGAAGGTTATCAGACTTGGGTAGGTGAGCGTGGGGTAAACTTATCTGGTGGACAAAGACAAAGAATTGCGATCGCTCGTGCTGTTCTCCTCAATCCCCAAATTCTGATTCTTGATGAAGCGACATCAGCATTAGATTCTGAGTCAGAAGCGCTGGTACAGGAAGCGTTGGAAAGATTGATGGAAAAACGGACAGTATTTATTATTGCTCACCGTTTATCGACAGTTAGAAGGTGCGATCGTATTTTAGTTCTCGAACAGGGACAAATTGTCGAATCGGGAACCCATGAAGAATTATTAGCCTTAGAGCGTCGCTATGCGCGGTTTTATGCTCAACAGTTTAGTTAGCTACGAACTTTAGTCATACGGAAAAATTAGCGATTGACAAACCCTTAAAATGTCCTTTATGGATTTAGCATAATTTTTGCAAAAATAATTTCGTTCACAATATCCATGACATCATTTACTACATCTTCTGCTGTTGATGGGTCATTGATATATTGATTCAGTGACTTGAATTTTTCTGGTGATATATTTCCCATTAATTTACTATCCCAATTTGCCAGCATTTCGTCGAACACTTTTTTGGCATCACCATCAGTGCATACAATAGGAATCACCGGAATTTTTTCTTGTTTAGCATATAGATAAGTCTCATAAGTTCCGCCAGCACCTCCCAGAAGAATAACTAAATCTGAATGTTGCAAACAATCAAGCCATTCATTAATACCTGATTCGGTGTGTTCGACTTTTCCACCCTTAAATGCAGGTTCTTTTCCTCGCGGAACAACGTGGGTTAATTTATCGGTTAGGCGGATATTTTTTTGCGCGATTTTTTCAGCAAACTTATCAGCTACAACATAATCTACTCCCTGCCATCCACCTGTTATCAAGTTATAGTTATATTCTGCTATTTTTTCACCAAGCTTTTGAGCGCACCAATTGATTTCATTAGGAATATTAAAGTCTCCTGTTCCGGCAACTAAAATGCTCTTTTTGCTTCTGAGTTGAACAGCATCATTTCTAATAGCATCAGTAAGCTGATTGATAAATTCATTAAAGTTATTAGATGGATCAATGCTTAATTTATCCGAGATCAAAAACATGAATTCATCAATTTTTTGGGAAATTTCTATAATTTTTTCAGCAACATCATGCATTGCTGAATCTTCATGAAAAGATAGTTCTGAACCGATTAGTTGTTTTAGTTTTTCTTTCTGTTGCTTCCAGTATTTTATGTACTCGCTCTTACCTTCTTTGGTATATATATTGGCATCTTGTAAAACAACTGGAAAAACTTTTTGCTCATAATCCTTGTATTTCATGATTTTAACAGCTTCAAACATACAGTATTCCGATCGCAAATATTTGTCGCTGACAACAACAATCACATAGTTACCACGCCCGATTTCCTGCATGAAGTTATGTATACTCTTGCCTAGTGTTAAGTAGTTGCGATCGCGAATTAAGTTGTAACGTTCAGAAATAAGTACTGCACAAATTTTATCGACTAATTCTTCGCGTTGACTGCCTAATTCACTCTTGTTATCTTTCCATGCGTATGATATGTATATCTGATTCATTTTTTAAGATTTTCTTAGATGCTACAAAAGTTTGGAAACAATTGGGCGAATAGAATTTGCTACTACACAAACATAGACGCCTAAAGGCTTTCCGTAGGGTAGTCTACATAGTGGATTTAAAAATAACCCGTACAAAAACTTTGGAGTTTAGTCTGTGTAGCTGTAATTTATAATCGCCAAGGCTGAATAAAATTTTACTTTTAGATTTAACAAATAACCTACGTATTTTTTCGTAATTCAATTAGGATTGCTATATCTATATAATTAATTTCAAAATTATTTGTAGAGACGTTGCAATACAACGTCTCTTATTAGATTATTAATCGTGTCGAGCACAGGAGATTTAATCTCAATAAGTCTGTAGCTATGAAGAAAATAGTTGTAACTCGACTATTTTCTAGATTGAATTTGCTGGACTAAATCATAAAAAGGTTGCCAATTGTCTTCTTGAGCAATTGCTTCCCAAATAGATTCAATCACAGGTCTTAATAACGCCGTTTTGGGATTATGAACAGCTAGAGTTTGGGCAATTACGTCGATGCGTAAGTGTAGCCCGTCGTAGACATCGCTATCAAAATCATTCAAAATTTTATGGTATAGTATGCACCAATCATCAAAAATTCCTGACGCACCCGGTACTGGTACAATATCTGAATTATTCATTACAAAACCTGGTTCATCTCGCCATTTAGATGAAAAAGTGCGAGCCATCTCATAAAAGAATTGGTGATAACCAACTTGGCTCTCTTTTAAAAATTCAATCGTTAGATTCAAGAGTTCTTGAGCTTGTGGATGTTGCAACTCCACAAAACCCAACTTTTTCAACATCAAAGAACTGTATTCAGCTTGATAATACTCATCAAATTTGGCTAATCCAGTCTCCATATCACCTTTATCAATAATCGCCTTTAAAGGTTCCTGGAGCATTTGTAGATTCAACTGGCAAATACTTGGTTGGTGGCTGTAACAGTAGCGTCCAGAATAGTCAAAATATGCAGCTACAAAGTAGGGGTTATAAGTAGGAATAAATGCATAAGGCCCATAATCAAAACTCTCTCCCGTAATCGACATATTGTCAGTATTCAGGACTGCATGACAAAAGCCAGCCGCCATCCACTGTGCTACTAGTTCTGCAACCCGTTTAACTAATTCGGCGTAAAACAGGGCATATTTATCTTCTTCAGCATTTAAGTGTCGATAATACTGCTCAATTACGTGGTCTAATAACTTCTTAGTTAAATCTGGACGCTGGAAATAGTGCAGTCGCTCAAAAGTGCCAAACCGAATATGAGAACTGCTCATTCTAATCATCACAGATGAACGGGTAGGCGAAGGTTCATCGCCCCGCCAGAGGGGTAAACCTGTTTCAATCATGCTCAGACAGCGCGAGGTACGTACACCCAAGTAGTGCAGTGCTTCCGCAGCCAGAACTTCCCGCACCCCACCTTTAAGCGTGAGCATACCATCGCCACCACGGGAGTAGGGTGTCCTTCCAGAACCTTTAGTGCCAAAATCATACAATTCGCCATCATTGGCGCGTACTTGCCCGTAGAGAAAGCCTCTACCATCACCCAACTGTCCGTTATATTCACCAAATTGATAGCCGTGATAACGCAGTGCCAACAAGGGTTTGCGCCCCTGAAATTGGCCAAAGGCTGTGATGAAATCTTCGTCTTTGACTACTTGGGGGTCTAGACCGAAACGGGGTAATAGTTCATCGTTACGCCAACGCAAGATGTGTTGGGGAAATTCCGCCGCTGCAACCTCGTCGTAGTAGTCGCCGCCTAGAGATTCTAAGGCGCTTTCGTAGTTGAGGGTGAGAAAAGGATTGCTAGAATTCTTGTAGTTTGGAGTTTCAGCCAGAGTCATTACGAGCAAAGCTTAATTCATTCTTCCCTTAATACTACCTCTGGCTTCAGCATCAGCATAGACGCAAAAAGCGACCCATATCTAAAATATGGCAGCGCCATCATCAAAATCTAGAGCGGATAATGAATAAAGTTTTGCAATTAAAGAAAAAATTAACTCAATTAGCTATTTTAGACGCTACATTTGAGGTTTTTGGCTCAGAATCACACCAATATCAATTCAAACCTTGCTTGAGTAACCAAGATATTCAAGTGTTTGAATCCAGATACAATGTTACATTACCAAGTGAATATCGAAACTTTCTCTTAGAAATTGGTAATGGTGGTGCGGGGCCAGGATACGGCTTATCCGGATTGTTGGGAATTGAAAATGAAGATGTCATCCCAGAAAAACTATACCAAGAGAACTATGAAATTCTCTCTAAACCATTTCCTTTGACAGAAGCATGGAATGATTTAGATTTGATTGTCAAGAATAATACGGGTTTTGTTGCCAACAATGATGCCTACTTCGACGATAAATTTATCCAGGGCACTCTCACCATTACAAATTATGGTTGTGGAATTTATGCGATGTTAGTTATTACCGGGGAGCAGTCAGGAAATATCTGGATAGATGACCGTACTAATGATAATGGAATATATCCTGCTTCTTTGAGTTTTTGTCATGCTTTCCATGACACCAGCCCTGATGATTTTCATCCAGATAGTGATGAGGAGCAGCCTTTGAGTTTTTATGATTGGTATGAAGACTGGCTTAACCGAAGTTTGGATCAAATCCGCCAGTCTTCAGAAACTTAACCTTGATTAAATAAACCTGAGCTTTTTATTTTTTAATTGGTTGCGATGTTGGTGGAGTAACTGCTGTTGGATTTGATGTTGCTTGTGATACCTGTGAAGATAGAATTTTTTTCACTTGCAGGTTATAAGTTTGCAAAATTGATTGAACTTGTTGTTGTTGATCTTTATTTAGATCCAAAGTTTTTAATACTATTCTGATTCGCTGACGGGATTGCAGTGATGCCTTAAATTTAGCAGCTTGGGAGGGGTTTAATAGAGCCTCAATATCCTTATCTCTTTGCTGGCGAGCAACTTGGATTTGTAGGCGCTGTTGCTTTGTGAGTTTGATTGGTTGGTGTGATGTAGGACTAATCTGAGTTTTTAAGACTGGTGTAGTGGTGGAATTTGGACCTGGTGCTGCCAAGACAATTCCGTGTAAGATGGCAGTAAAAGCAAAGATAGTAGAAAAGATAGATAAATGCTTTGTAGAATTAATGGACATTTTGAAAAACTCCTCAAACATTTAATAAAATTGCACACATCGGCTCAAGTGAACCTTGATACATAAGCCAGATAGCGAACAACCATTACTATTGCATTTGCCTGTGGATTTGTTGTGTATTTATTATGAACTTTCTATGAATATATAAATATTTACAACTGAGATATTATGCTTATTTAGACTCATATATTGTACTGTTATCAATAGCTGTAGAGTAGGCAATCATCACAAAGTAAAAATAAGTTTGAGCGAAGTTTAAGTATTTATTCTCATCCACAAAATGCCTAAGTTGCGTTCAGTAATAGTATTTTTAATAAAGTTAAAAAGTAAAATAGTGGATAAATAAAATATTATTAAAATTTATTGTCAGCCATTTTTAAAATTTAGGTGCTCGCCAATTAGGATTAATGAGACTTGTCATAATATGATCTTCCCATTGCCCATTAATTAACAAATAGTCTCTAGCATATCCTTCAACGACAAAACCGAGTCTTTTGAGTACATTGCCACTGCGCCGATTGTGAGGCATATAATTAGCCATGATCCGGTGAAAATTTAACTCTTGAAATAGATATTGAGTCGCGACTTTTAGCCCTTCTGTCATATAGCCTTTACCTTGTTTTCTTTCAGCAAGACTATACCCCACATAGCAAAAATGAGCGGCTCCTCGAACAAAATTACTAAAATTGACTGTTCCAATAATTACATTTGGATTTTTTTTGGTAAAAATAAATAGTTTTAACGATTGCCCATTGATAAATTCCAGAAAACTATTCTCTATCTGATACTGCCAATATTCTTCAGTGAAAAAACCATCAGCCCAAAGAGGGTAAAATGGAGTGAGATAAGTTTTATTATCAGTGAAGTATTTGATAATTTGGGGTATATCTTCATGGATCGCTGCTCGTAATAATAGGCGATCGCTTGTAATTAGTGGCAGTTCTGATATCATAAACTACTTAATCGATGGGTTCTCTTCCCAGAACATTCTCTAGATTTTGTAAATTCTCTCATACCTGCGCTTTAACAGTAGTGAGATTAGCTGTATTATTATGTACCAATTTGGTTAATCAGTGTGTAAGTACGGGTGTTTTGCCAAAAACGCCATGCTTTCGCTTTACTTCCAGTAGATAGAGTGAGTATTTTTGCTGTGATTCTGCCATTTAACCAAAATCTTGATAAGCTGATGTCTAATATCTAGAGCGGAAGGATTGAGAGCCGATGGGTGATAAAGCACAGTGCGCGGCATAACTTCGATAAAATTGCTTTGCCCAAATGCTGTACCGCAGGAGATTCAACCAAAAGACAGCTCAAGATTTAACCCAGTCTACAAGAAGGATAGTGATGTGGTGGGAATACGCTACGATTGGCAGGAATTAGAGATTCGGGCGATATACAACACGCCATTGCTAGAGCTTATTTATCAAGCTGCTAGCGTGCATCGCCAATATCATGACCCAACAAAAATACAAGTTTGTAAGCTTATATCTATTAAAACGGGAGGTTGTCCAGAAGATTGTAGCTACTGTGCCCAATCTTCCCGCTATAAAACAGAGGTGAAGGCGCAAGCACTCCTCGAAAAGGAAACGGTAGTTAGCATTGCCCAGAAAGCTAAAGAAACTGGTGTTAGTCGCATCTGTATGGGTGCTGCTTGGCGGGAAGTGCGGGATAACTCACAATTTGAGGAAGTCCTGGAAATGGTCAAGGATGTAACCGCAATGGGTTTAGAAGTGTGCTGCACTCTGGGTATGTTGACGGCAAATCAGGCCAGGAAATTGTCAGAAGCGGGACTTTACGCCTACAACCATAACTTAGATACCTCGCAGGAATATTACAGCACAATTATTACCACGAGAACATATAGCGATCGCTTGAACACAATTGAGAATGTCCGTCAGACAAATGTTACTGTCTGTTCCGGCGGTATCCTGGGTTTGGGTGAAACTGTCGATGACCGGGTTGGGATGTTACAAACTCTGGCAAACTTACATCCGCATCCAGAGTCTGTGCCAATTAATATTCTCTCACAAGTACCGGGCACACCCTTAGAAAATCAGCCTGATGTCCCCATTTGGGATATTGTGCGGATGATTGCCACAGCCAGAATTTTAATGCCAGCTTCCGATGTGCGTCTTAGTGCTGGTAGGGCTAGACTTTCTCAAGTTGAACAAGCTTTCTGCTTTATGGCAGGAGCCAATTCTATCTTTTCCAGCGATGACAACAAGATGTTGACGGTGACAACTCCCTGTCCAGATTACGATACTGACCGAGAAATGCTGAATTTACTTGGTTTGGGAATGCGTCCGCCTTCCCAAAGACACGAGAAGGTTGCAAGTCCGGCTGTTGTAGGATAAATATCTGATTGTGGGATAGCCGAAAGGCTATCCCACAATAAATAATTGGATATTTTTTACTTGAATTCCCTAAGCAGGCGTCAATAAAATCAGCTGCTGTTGAAGCAGCGTTCTTACTCCATCTAATCCCAGTTCTACATTTGTCAAAATATCTGCAACTGTTGAATTAGCATCACATCTTTGCAGAAACTCAAACTCTGTTACTGACAAATTAACAATCTGGTAATCGTAATTAAAGAAACATTGACTGGGAAATCCCTCAAGACAAGGATTAAGTTCGGGAATTGCTACCAGTAGGGCGTTATCGTCTGACCAGTCGGCTTTGATGAGGGGAGGACCACCGAGGAAAAACTCGTAATGAGTTACTTCTGGGTCTAATAATTCTATCAGGCGATAAAGCTGGCGATCGCTCAATTCTTTTGCCCGTTCTACTAACTCTGGTGCTTTACCTAAAAGTCTCTCCAAATCCCAGAAACTCGGATTCGAGAAACCAATAAACTCCAATCCCGAAGCATCAATTAATTCAAACAGCGTCTCAATGTTGTAATCAATTTCTTGGGGATGAACATACATATCAGCAAAGTATTCATCCTTGTTGTTTTCTAGTGACCAACGCTGCTTATCGTATTTGACAATTCGGTTATTTTCTGGTAGAGAAGCAAATATTTGCCGCCCGACTTGGACACCATCGCGGTAATCGCCTTTTTTGTCACCTTGAATAAGTGCGATCGCTTTTTGCATCAGTTGAATTTCCCAGCGCCCCAACTCCCCGTACACAAAAATGTGCATTAAGCCGCCTGGAGCTAACTTCTTCGCCAAGGCTTGAATACCGCGAATTGGATCGGAGGTATGATGCAAAACGCCAACACAGTTAATTAAATCAAACTCACCCGGCAACTGTTCGACATCAAACAAGCTGAGGTGATGAAATTCAACACGGTTAGCCCCTGAACGCTGACAACGTTCTTTGGCCACAGCTAAAGCACCAGTACTGAGGTCAATTCCGACAACAGAAGCTTGAGGATTGAGGTGAACCAAGTACTCTGTACCCACACCAGTACCGCAACCTGCATCTAAAATCCGAATATTTTGTTTTTGGGGTTTTTGACCGGTGCAGAAGTTATGAGCAGCTAGCCAATTCCAGCGCCAGTTGTAGCCTGGTGGTGGTTCATCCAACAGGGCTTCCGGCGGAAAGGGGTAGGTATTGTAGAGTTTGGCAACAGCAGCACTAACGGTTTGGGAATCGGACATGATGAGGAATAACGCAGCATTTCTGAGTTTAGCGGATAGTGGCTGATTAGAGCAAAGATTACTATTGCTTATTTTCTACTACTTATCCAACAGCAAAGTCAGTAAATTCGCGTTTATAAGGAGCATGAAATCCTAATACAATATCTTCTTTCGACACCCCCGCAGCAATTAATTCATTAGCGATACCGATTTCTGTACCATCTCTTTGTATCCAAATTTTTTTGTCTTTGATATCAACATGAATGATCACTCCATAAATTCTCCGTTGTTCTTTCCAGCCAATATTTAAGACTTGATAATGATGGCGTTCTGCGTCAAATAACAATTGAACCTCCGTGCCATTAGCCACATCATTAGCAGAATGCTTACTTAAAATCTCTTGAATGATTTGAGAGTAATTTATTCCTTCCATAAAACAATGTCCTGACTTAAGGAATTAAATATTAAAAGTTTAATTTGATATTCTTTTAAAGAATCTTGAATAAATTGACGTGAGAAAAAGTCTTGGTATGTATCTTGGCTAATAGCTAGATATAAAATGCGTTCTGGTTGTTCTTTTTTTAATGCTAGTCGATAATTCAGGGTTTGACCTAAAGCGAGATGAAATTCAGTTACTTCCGACGCACCTATAAAGGATTTAACTTCTACAGCTATTTTTTGACCTTGTTTTTGTGCTGCTAATAGTCTTTCTGCTCCTAAATCCACAAAAAATTCAATGTCATCAACTTTCAGATGCAATGGATCGTGGGTAATCATCCAACCATCTTTTTCTAAAGCAGTGCGGACAGATTGATGGAATATATCTTTAGAAGGCATAGGTATCGTAAAGTCTGGCAACAGCAGCGCTAACGGTTTGGGAGTCTGACATTTCAGGAGCAATATTGCAGCAATTCTGAGTTTAGCGAATGCTGAACACTTTAGGTATACAGATAATTGCGATCGCTATCAGCCCATATATTTTAAGCAGGGAAGTCGTTTCAGTAAAAACACTAGTGTTTAAGTATTTATTAGCTAATAAGATTTAATTATAATTTTGTATAAAAATTTACTTATACAGGAGTATTAAATGGCTGTAGGAATGCCTGAATTCGTTGAAAATCCAGAAAATCGTTGCCCTGTGATTCTTTTACTCGATACTTCTGGCTCTATGTCAGGCCAGCCTATCCAAGAGTTAAATCGAGGACTTGCTGCTTTCAAAGCAGATGTACTCAAAGATTCCCAAGCATCGCTGAGTGTGGAAGTGGCTATGATTACATTTGGTCCCATAGTTAAACTCACGCAAGACTTTGTAACGATTGACCAATTTACACCGCCTATATTGGAAGTAGGTGGTTTAACCCCAATGGGTGCGGCGATTGAGTATGCTTTAGATTTTCTAGAAAACCGTAAACAGACTTATAAAGACAACGGTATTCTCTATTATCGCCCTTGGGTATTTTTGATTACAGACGGAGAGCCAAATGACTCCTGGAATTCAGCCGCGCAAAGGTTGAGAGAAGCAGAAGCACAAAGCCGACTGTCATTTTTTGCGGTTGGTGTACAGGGTGCTGATATGAATATCCTCAAACAAATTTCTCCTCCTGAACGTCCACCAGTTACGCTAAACGGCTTAGATTTTCGTGAGATGTTTGTCTGGCTTTCCGCTTCGATGAAACGGGTTTCTAGTGGCAAAGTGGGGCAAGCTGTAGCTTTACCAGCTATGGGATGGGGTCAAATTACTAGTTAGAGGAAATTTTGTGAATTGGAAAGCTGTTGCACGTTCCGAGATTGGAACGAGTCATCAAAAACAGGGGATAGGTTGTCAAGATTATGGGGATTATCGCATCTTGGATGATGTGATTGTAGGTGCTGTTGCTGATGGTGCTGGTATTGCTAAACATTCTGATGTTGGTTCTCGGTTGGCGGTAGAAACAGTACTCAAATGCTTTTCTGATATTAATGAATATCCTGAGAAACAAGAAGAATTAGAGCAAGGTTTTTCTCAACCACTGTCCCAAGAAGAAGCTCAGAAACTGTTTGCTAAGATTGTGAACCAAGTTCTTACAGAATTAGATAAGAAAGCAGCCAAAGAAGATTATTCTGTCAATGATTTAGCTTGTACGTTGTTGGTTTTTGTTGCAACTCCTGACTGCGTTGCAGCTATGCAAATCGGGGATGGATTTATTGTAATGCGTTCCCAAGGGTCAGAATATCAACTGTTGTTTCAGCCAGATAAAGGTGAGTTTGCTAATGAAACAACTTTTATCACCTCAACAAATGTACTAAAAGAAATGCAGGTAAAGGTCATTCCCGAAAAACAAGAGTTTATTTGTGCTTCCACTGATGGACTAGAAAAAGTAGCAATTCGCTTGAGCGACTGGCAACCATTCTCGCCTTTCTTTAAACCTTTAGAGGAATACTTGCACGAACCTGTTAATCCAGAGGAAGAAGATAAATATCTAACGGAATTCCTTAACTCTGAATACATTAAACATGAGTGCCAAAGATATCTCCAATTTAATAGGAGGTGAAGAGGGCACTGTAGTCAAGCTCCGGATTAATCGCCCGGGTAGCAGTGAGTTCAACTTAATACTTTTTAGGCAACAGATAATTAATCACAACATTGATAAAGACTACTTTAATAGGTGTTTAGCCCGTTTCCAATTGAAAGATTACGGTGATGCACTAGGTGACTGTAATGAATCAATTCAGATAAATCCCAATAATGATAAAGCTTATTTTTTATTGAGTGGTGTCCATTTCAAGCTGGGAAATAAGTATCAAGAAATCGAAAATTTACAAAAAGCTGCAAGGTTAGGAAATAAAAAAGCTAGGGAAATCCTTAAAAAGATTCAACAATTGCCAGGTAATCAGTAAATAAATAAGTCAATTTAGCTTTGAGACAAATTAGGAACTTTCTCAAAATCCTTCCGGTTGCGGGTTACTAAAATACCATTCATCGACAACGTAATTGCCGCAATGCGTAAATCTTGTGTACCAATGCGGATTCTTTGACGAATCAAGTCTTCGTAACAATTAATAGTATACTCGTCAAATCCTAGCGATCGCACATTTTTGAAAAACTCTAAAGTAGCCTGCAACTTGGCATAACCTAATAGCATTAACTGCATTGATATGCTGGGTGACAACTGGATGTTGCTGTTGAAAGAGTGAGACGTGATCCGTATCAAGTATTCATAAAGTCACTTAGTTTCATTCTCCACATCAAGTTGCCGATAATATTCCTCCATTTGTGCGTCAAGTTCACGACGATCAGCTTCTATATATGCCAGCATCTCGTCAAATTGCGGATCATCCTTGAACATACCCGCAAATTTCATCCAAGGATGTTCGGTTTGGAGAGGTTCAATTTCCAAAGTTACTATTTCTGGTTTTCGCTCTTGTAAAAGTTGAATTAGTTTCTCTAGTGCTTCTTCTTTAGTCACACCAGAGCCTTTAAAATCTGGCAAGCCTAGCACTGTCGCACTAACTCCGCCATCTTCTTGATTTTCAATCAGCACATCATAATTTAACTTGGGTGCAGTATTGTTAGGATAAGCTTTTACAGTTAAATTCATAATATTTTGAGCTTTTAAGTTTTATATTGATTATAACTGCTAACCTTTAGTTCTTAATGAAGGCTGAAGCCCTCAGATTAGCACTGAAGTGCTTACTACAAACCTTTAATTATTTACACTCGCTTGGTTAATCTATGTTTTGATTTTTATCATATTGTCTTTTGCGATCGCACCAATGATTTACAACCAATCAGAGTTTAATTTACGCTGTGAATGGGGGCCACAAGGAGTTGCTGAACTCGCTCCTATCAGTGATTTAGTTGTAATAGTTGACGTTCTCTCTTTTTCTACCTGCGTGGAAATTGCCACCAACAACGGCGCGATAATTTTTCCCTACGCATATAAAGATGAATCAGCCATAGATTATGCTAAGTCAGTGCAAGCAGAGTTGGCAAGCCATAGACAACGTTGGACTACAACTGGATATTCTCTCTCGCCAAAATCGGTGGCTCAGATTCCTGCTGGAACTAGACTAGTTTTACCCTCACCTAACGGTTCTTTTCTGACTTTACATACTGGAAATACACCAACTTTGGCTGGTTGCTTACGAAATTGTCAAGCTGTAGCGCAGTTTGCTCAAAAGTATGGCGATAAAATCGCTGTAATTCCTGCCGGTGAAAGGTGGAAAGAGGATGGTAGCCTACGGCCTGCATTTGAAGATTTAATTGGTGCTGGGGCAATTCTTAGTTATTTACATGGCAGTTTATCACCAGAAGCTGAAGTGGCTGTGGCAACATTTCAAGCTTTCCAGCAGGATTTACTAGGGTACTTAAAAAAATGTAGTTCTGGAAAAGAGTTGATTGAAAAAGGTTTTGAGGCAGATGTTGAATTATCAGCCGCCTTTAACATCAGTGATTGTGTGCCTTTATTTGGTGATAATGCTTATGTGAATTCCAGAGTACAAGGTTAATTAGCTGTCAGAGTTTTAATTTAATTATGCATACGCCATATTTAGATGCCTTTGCTTTGCCAAGTTACTCCTCTGTTTTTCCCAAGTAATAGTTGTGTCGATAATTTCGTCTAAATCATCGTGCTTCGGTTGCCAACCCAAAACCCTACGGATTTTATCTGCACAAGCTGCAACACAGGCAGGATCGCCCGGACGACGTGGTGCGGCAATCACGGGAAAATCTACACCAGAAATAGCCTTAACTCTTTCAATAACTTGTCGGACGCTATATCCTTGCCCATAACCGCAGTTAAAAATTTGGCTTTCACCTCTTTTTTCTAAGTAATCTAAAGCATCTAAATGAGCAGTCGCCAAATCCTCGACGTGGATATAGTCTCGGATTGCGGTTCCATCTGGCGTAGGAAAATCAGTACCAAAAATTCGTACTTCCGGCTTGCGCTTGAGTGCCGCATCACAAGCAGCCCGAATTAAGTGAGTGGCATTGGGTGACATTTGCCCTAATAGTCCACGTGGTTCAGAACCTGCTACATTGAAGTAACGTAGAATTACGTAGCGCATTGAAGATGCTGCCGCATAGTCCTGGATCAGCCATTCACTCATCAACTTGGAACGTCCGTAAGGATTGATGGGCTGTGTGGGATTCGACTCAGTAACAGGATTTTCTTTCACTTCCCCATAGACTGCGGCTGTGCTGGAAAAAATGAACTTGTTAACACCCATTACACTACAGCAGCGCAGCAAATTTAAAGTATTGCGGGTGTTGTTCGCATAGTAATCGAGTGGATGAGCTACTGATTCTGGAACAATCAGACTAGCAGCAAAGTGTAAGACTGCGCTGAATTCATGCTGGGCAAAAATTTGATAAAGATGCCCGGTGTCTACCAAATCGCCAATAATTAGTTTCCCGTGTAGTACGGATGCTGGTGAACTTGTAGAGCAGTTGTCGTAGACTACGACATCATAACCAGCTTCCCCCAGTTGACGAACTACATGGGAACCAATGTAACCAGCACCGCCAGTTACCAATATCTTCTTCTTCATTTCTTTTTCCTTATCTACCTTTACCTAACAAAACAACTCGAATGGTTTTGAAGGCGATCGCTAAATCCAACCAAATGGAATAATTTTTGATGTAGTACAGATCGTAAGAAAGCTTTTCGTAAGCATCTTCGATAGATGCTCCATAGGGATACATAACCTGTGCCCAGCCTGTAATTCCCGGTTTTACCAGATAGCGTATTTCATAGTAGGGAATCGCTTCTTTAAGTTTGACATCAAATTCTGGTCGTTCTGGACGCGGGCCAATCAGACTCATTTCACCCTGTAAGACGTTCCAGATTTGGGGTAATTCATCAATACGCAACAAACGTAGCCAGTATCCGACTCTCGTGATCCGTGGATCGCGTTGACTTGCCCACTGCGCCCCCCACTTTTCTGCATCCTGATACATGGAGCGAAATTTATAAACTCTAAATGGTTTACCGTACAAGCCACTTCGCCGCTGACTGTACAATACTGGGCCAGGACTATCTAATCTAATTAGTAATGCAACCAACAACAGAAGTGGTGCAACCAATACTAATAAAAACAGGATCAATATCAGATCGACAACCCGCTTCAGTTTCATACTGAAGTAACCAGGCATTAGGTTAAAACCATCGCTAAAAGCCAACCATTTATCTTGTAGCAGCGAGGAAGGTAGTTTATACCAAAATGTTTCGTAAACATCCGGCAATGTGTAAACTGGTATGCCTCGCAAGCGCATCTGCATTAACTGTTGGGCTTGAGATTTGGAAAAATTTATCTGGGCTGTAACTATGACCCCAGACCAGGATTTTTGACTCCATTGTGGCAAATCGCTCAGATTTCCCTGATAACTCAGATTGCTTTTTGGTAAGTCTATGGTTGTTTGATTTTCCTCTGCTAGAACAGTCAACTTTCCTAAAGGATTAAGTACCAACAATTTTTGTGCAAATTTAATGGTGTTATTCCCCGATCCTAGTATTAACCAATGACTTTTCAGGGCGTGCGATCGCACCCATTTCACTGCTACCACGCGCAATATTACTGCCCAAATGGTAAAGATCCCGACGCTAGGTAAGAAGACGCTCCGCCACGATATAGGATTCTGTTTGCCAATACCTGACAAGTAAATGAGGGCAGAAATGAAGAATGCGATCGCAATGTTACAAACAATGATTCGAGCAGGCGCTCTTAAACCTGCAATTTGCCGATCTGGATGGTACGCATCTGCTAAATAAAGTGCTGCAAGTGTCATGCAGACAAATCCGTAAGGCAATGGATTGAGCCAATGTAAGGGTTGATCTAAACGCAACCATTGTGCGATCGCTAAACAAATGAGCAACCCAAAAATATCCCCTAACAAGAGCAATATCGGTAGGCTGCGAACTATGTTTGGCAACCTAGTATTGGCAGGAGAACTGACATAACTTGTAAGAGTCATTGATTTTTCTGATTCTTCAGTATCCTGGTATTTATTGGTTTGTTAAAGGCAGCAAGAGATTCAAAGATGGTAGTAATAAAGATTAAATCTTTTGTATCAAAGCATACATAAATAACAACCTTTTGTGATGCTCTGTTTTTCAAAAGAATTGGGTATTGGGTATTATGGACTGGAAGGGCAGTTGTCAGTGTGTTTACGTGGCATGTATGTACTACATACATCTTACTTAGGTTAGCTGTCTAAGCTTTATATTTGCATGATGCCATGAATGTCGTCAATATAAACTTGAAATTTAATTAGCATAAATTTACTTGAAAATACGTATTGACATATAGATTTATTTTTGGTAAAAATTTGTTCAACATAGCAAAGTATTGTTAAAAAATCAGTATAAAATATTGTAAATATTAAGGATGCAGTAATCTAATATTCCCTGTTTACAAGGGTTTACGTTTTTCTCAAGGCGTAATTACTAGTTAAGTCAACAACACTAGAGCAAGCAAAATTTTTACGTACTAATACTTGATAAATAAAAATTTTTAAACCATATATACAATAAGATAGAAATTGTCTAATTTAGCTTGTGTAATTTTATATACTAGTGTTAAAAGGTTCTATGAAGGTTAAAGTTTTATTTAATTTAAATACTTGTCAAAGTAATATAAAATCTCAGAGAAAGAAGATTAAAAATACCTTGACATTTCAATAATGTTTCTGGGATAAAACTAAAAAGATGTAATAAGAAGGAAAGTAATCCAAAAATTACAGGAAGATTTCAGGCTTTTTATACAAGTTTTTTATAGATAATTATACTTAAGTATGTCTAAACAATTATCTTGCGCTACCAAATTGTGAAGCAGAATTAGTAAGTATTTCAGATATTCGCAATATATTCCATGCCCTCTAACCAAGAAGACCAATCCCCAGATTTGCAACAATACTCGCTGATTCTGAAAAGGCGTTGGCTAGTCATAGCTGCGGTGACTGCCTCTGTTTTTGGACTGTCAGCTTTAATTGCTATCAGACAAAAACCAATTTATGAAGCAGAAGGCAAGTTGCTCTTCAGCAAAACTGACCGGGTTTCTTCGCTGACAAGTCCCTCGGCACAAGTTGGAGAGTTGAGCAGTGTGACTCAACTCAGCAGCCCGTTGGATACAGAAGCAGAGGTAATTCGTTCTAACCCGATAGTTGAAAAAACTATCACTAGTCTCAACTTGGTAGGTAAGCAAGGAACACCCTTGGAAATAGATGAGTTCCTCAAAAAAATCAAAATTAAGAGTGTCCGGGGTACAGATATTTTGGCGATTTCCTACAGCAGTAGCAATCCCAAAGAAGCCGCAGATGTGGTGAATTTGCTGATGAGATATTACCTGGAAAACAATATTCGCATTAACCAAACCCAAGCGACAGTGGCGCAGAAGTTTTTGACCAAGCAATTGCCTGAAGTTGAAGCAAGGGTAGTCAAATCAGAGGCAGCTTTGCGTCGGTTTAAAGAAGAAAATCGGGTAATAGCCCTAGAGCAAGAAGCGGCAAAAGGAGTGGACAGACTTGCGGATTTATCAGACCAGATTACCCAAGCTCAGGCAAATTTAACGGATGCTGAAACTCGCTCACAACTTCTGGAACGTCAATTGAGATTGAATTCGCAGCAGGCTGTGGATATGGGAAATTTAACTCAATCAAAAGCTGTGCAGGAGGTATTAACAGAATACCAGCAGGTGCAAAATCAGTTAGCAGTAGAACAGACTCGTTATACAGACAAACATCCTGCGATCGCTAATTTATTAGCAAAAGAAGCAGCCCTGAAAAAGCAGCTAGAGACTCGAATTTTTGAGAATGCAGGCAGAGAAAAATCTGTACCAGTGCAGAATTTAGGGATGGGAGAACTCAAGCAGACCCTACTGGCCCAACTGGTACAGTCGGATGTAGAACGGTCAGCATTAGCTAACCGAGTTACAGTTTTGCAGAATGCATACGCACTTTCCCAAAGACGATTGAGTGTCTTACCCCAACTGCAAGAAAAACAGCAGCAGTTAGAGCGACAGTTGCAAGTAGCGAGGTCTACCTATGAAGAACTGCTGAAGCGATCGCAAGAAGTCGAGGTAGTAGTAAATCAGAATGTCGGTAATGCCAGGGTAGTATCTGCGGCTTTACTTCCTAAAAAAGCTGTTTCTCCCAAAATTGCCCTTTACCTGGCGCTAGGTGGATTTGTGGGAATTTTACTGGGTGTAGGGTTAGCTCTGATGTTAGAAGCTATGGATCAATCTCTCAAAACTCTTGAGCAAGCCCAGCAGTTATTAGGTTATCCTTTACTCGGTACGATTCCTCACTTGGGTCAAAAAGCTAAAAATGGTGGGGAAGCTTTAGTAGAACTGCCGGTGAGAGATAATCCATATTCGGGAGCAAGTTCAGCCTTTGAGATGCTTCAGACGAACCTGGATTTTACTATCTCTGATAAACCACTAAAAGTAATTGCCGTAGTTAGTTCAACTCCAGGTGAAGGCAGATCATTTGTAGCAGCAAATCTGGCAGTAGCCAAGGCACACATGGGACGCAGAATCCTATTAGTAGATGCGGATATGCGTCACTCCTGCCAACAAGAAATTTGGAAATTATCTAACCCAGCCGGACTAAGTAATGTTTTAGTTGGTCAAGCGGAGTTTCGCCACACTACTCAAGAAGTATTAGTTAATTTGGATATATTAACGGCTGGGACAATTCCACCGAACCCCGCAGCATTGCTAGATTCACAGCGTATGGCTTTGTTAATTCAAGAGGCAGCCAAAGACTATGATTGCGTTATTATTGATACTCCTGCCTTGAGTTTGTTTGGTGATGCACTGATGCTGGGCAAGATGGCAGATGGGATATTGCTAGTTGTACGTCCTGGAGTGCTTGATTGTGCTGTTGCTAAGAGTACGAAGATGATGCTTGAGCAAGCGCGATCGCGTGTTTTGGGAATGGTGATGAATGGAGTTACTGCTGATAGTGGTTTTATTTACTACAACCAGAAGGGTTATTACAACAAAAATAGCAGCGATGCCTACGGCGGCAAGCTACGGAATGGTAAGGGTGAACTGAAGTTTCCCAATATACGCATTTCCTAATCCCTTGATGGCGATTTAACTTAACTATTTTAGTATTTTTGCGGTAATACTTGTATTAAAAGAGAATATTTTTGGTGAAAAATAGCTTACTTAAGAACGGTTTTTACAACTCAATAACAGGATTAATCAAAATAGGGCTAGGCATACTAATTATCCCTATACTAATTCGCCTGTTGGGAATTGAAGAGTATGGACTATGGACTCTAGCTTCTGCTGTGGTGGTAATGGTTACTTTAGCTGAAGCAGGTCTTTCCACAGCCACAACTGTATTTGTTTCCCAAGACTTAGGAAAGAAAGATGTTGATGGACTATCGCAAACCTTGACTGTAACTATTGGGGCAATGCTAATATTGGCAACTTTAGCAGTAGTTGCTCTTTGGATGGGTGCTGAACCGATTATGAATTTATTTCCTAAATTGGGTCAGTTACAACAGTTAAAAGTTATACAGGCTATCAAAATTGGTGGGTTAGTAGTAGCGGCGCGATTGTTGCAACAAATTTTGATTGGTGTCGAACAAGCCCATCAGCGCTATGACTTAATGAATGTGCTGAATACAATACAGTCTGTGCTACTCAATGTCGGAATGTTGATTGTAGTTTGGCTAGGAGGTCGCACAGTTGAGTTAATGCAGTGGCAGGCTGGAATCGGTGTAGTGAGTTTGTTTAGTCATATCTGGGTAGTGCGATCGCTACTCCAAAATATGAACCTGCGTCTGAGTTGGAATCAACACAAAGCAGTAGCAGTAGGAGGCTACAGCTTAATGATGTGGTTAAATACATTGGGAAGTATGCTTTTTAGTAGAGGCGATCGGCTGATTGTCGGTAGCTTGTTAGGTAGTCAGGTGCTTGGAGTATATGCAGGAATTACTGATATCACGGCGCAAATCAACTCATTTTCTGCATTACCTGTACAGCCTTTGCTTCCAACTTTAAGCAATCTCATTGGACAGCAGAACATTAATCAGCGTCAACTAGAACAGCAACTTAAACAAGCTACCCAAATCAATGGATTAGTTGCTTTAGGAATGGGAGCAACTCTCATAACACTTTCCCCATTAATTCTCAAACTATTATTTTCTGAGCAAACTGCAAGTCAATACTTCATTACCTTTTGTATTGCAACAGGAATTTACGCACTTTATTCATGTCATGCTGTCGGCTACTATTCTTTGTTAGGAACAAATGCAGTTAAGGCTTGTGCATTGATTCAGTTGCTAGGCAGTTTTTCGTCACTAGGATTAATTGCTATTGGTGCTTATAACTTTGGTTTAACAGGAGCAATTATAGGTAATTTGGGATATCTCACAACCTTTTTGGTAACTGTATTTGGAATGAAACGTTTATCTGTTTCTTATACTCTCTGGTTTCAATGGTTATGGTTCCCATTAATTTGGTTTTTTATAGTTGTGTTATTAAACTTTCAGCTTCCAAACGATTATCTAGTAAGATGTATTATATGTTCGATACAAATAGCTATTTTAATGGCATGGTTCGCTATTAGTAATAACTACAGTTTTTCAGCTATCAAAAAATATATCGCCGCTAAAAATAAGCTTTAGAGTTATATTTTTCAAATAAGTTTCAATTAAAAAACTAATTTAGGGTTGGATTCATGGATATAATAATTTGTACTTATAATAACGCTAATTTGCTAGATCGTGTTCTTACAGCCCTTTCTTTATCAAAAGTATCTCCTAGCTATCAATGGACAGTTTTAGTTGTAGATAATAACTGTACAGATAATACTAGTGCTGTTGTTGAAAAACATATTAATTTACAAATAATACCCGGCTTGCGTAGGATAGTAGAGCAAAAACAAGGATTAACTCACGCCCGTTTATGTGGAATTAAAAATACAACTAGTAAATGGCTTGCTTTTGTTGATGATGATTGCCTTTTATCAGAAAACTGGATAGATAAAGCAATACAATTTGCTGTATCTCATCCAAATTGTGGTGCTTTTGGTGGCAAAGTAGTTCTCGATTGGGAAATAACTCCTTCCCCCATCCTTGTCAAACATTCAGGTAAATATGCTGCCTATGAGCGCGGCGAAACTTCAAAACAGTTAAATCGGCGTAATTACCAGATTCCAGGTGCAGGTTTAGTTCTTCGTAGAACTGCCCTTGAGGAAAGTGGCTGGTTAGATAAACAATTACTCAACGATAGAGAAGGAAAAAAGCTGAGTGCAGGAGGAGATTCTGAGATAGTTTTACGAATTCTGAATGCAGGTTATCAACTTTGGTATACGCCTGATTGTGTGCTGCACCATTTTATCCCCACAAAGCGCATATCAGAAACTTATCTTTTTAACTTAATGTATGGTTTTGGTGCCGCAGCTCCTTACATTGCTGCTATGCGTTGGAACCGTTCTTATTATATTTGGTTGCTTGTATCTATTCTCCGAATTTTTAAGGGATTTTTGCAAATAATTGTTTGCTATGTTAAAGCTTCAATTAATCCGAACAATAAAGCAGAAGCATTGATCATGTGGAATTGGACTAAAGGTCAAATTTATAGTTTATTTACTATTATCAGTATGGATAGAGAAGAACATATAATCTGGTTAGGTTTATTTCAAAAAACTTTGATTACCTAAATTACCTAAATATATAATTAGAGAATGGATTTTAATTTATCAAGTGTCCAAACCAACTATCAAAAGTATTTTTTATTATTTGTTGGAATAATTATATGGCTAAACATTCCGATAATTGGAGTTTTACCACTAGTTTTATTTGTATTTCTCAATAGAAACTCAAAATCTTATAGCATAGACAGCTTACTCAATAATTCTATACTTGTGCTAGTTGCAGTCACCATCGCTCTTTTCTGTTGTCTTATAGATATTCAAGCTGATACCGAGCAATATTTAATAGCGTATCGAGATTGTAATGGTGATAATCCTGTAGAATGTTTTCAATCAGCCAATTTCCCATTTGAACCAGGTTTTTATTTTCTTGCTTCTATATTATTTATTATTTGTAATGGTTCAGATACTGGCTTCTTATTATTTTGGTCTTTTATTATTAATTTTCTAACATTTTTCGTAATCTGTAAGGGATTTTCAAAAAACTATTATGCTTTACTGATATTTTTTGTTTTACTAAATCCGGCATTTTATCTTCAAGCATTTATAATGCGCCAATTCATGTCTAGTACTTTTTTTCTGTGTGCATTAGTTTCTACAAAAAATAAGGTTATTTGTATATTATTTTTGTTTTTGAGTATTATAAATCATTACTCGACAATCCTTTATTTACCTATAATAATTATGCAATTTCTTGATGTAAATAGCTTATTAAAAGATAAAAACTTTCATAAAATTAGTGTTTTACTTAAATATATCAGTATCACTTTATTTGTATTCGGATTAATATATTCTGTTAATCAAGCTACTATTGCATCTATCTTTGATAAAATTAGTAGTATTCCCCAACTTAGTTTCTTAGCCGCTAAAAGTGCATTTTTTGTAAAAAACCAATTAGCTAGTATAGGTTTTCTAGCTCATTTAGTGCTTATAGTATTTCTTGGTTATTTTTATATAAATCTCTCACGAGATAATTACATTGAGACAACTTTAAATTCTAGCCTTACTTCAGAAGAAAAACGTTTAGATTTAAGTATGTTATGTCTTTATGCGTTGCAGTCAATTTTATTCCTATTCACCCGTAATCTTGATTACCTTCCTTTGAGATTGAGTCTTATACTTCTATCCTTTTTAGGAATTTTCTTCTATTTACCTTTAGAAAGAAGGAGTAACCTTAAACCAACAATAAAGTTTTTGTCTATGCTTACTTTAGTTACGTTATTGTTTAGTTACTTTATTTATTTTTTACAAGCTAACTCTCGTGCAAATCCTACATTTAATTACTTAGAAGGTCATATATTTACATCATCTATTATAGATTATATTGATCTCGCTATTTCTCGATGGTAAATAGCTCACTATAAGTTTAAAAAATCATGAATAACCTAATTCAAGTTGACGTAATTACTCTCACAAAAAATTCTTCCAATTGTATACTTAAAACTTTAGATAGTGTTAGTATGCAAGATTACAAATATATAAACCACATTATTATTGATGGAAATTCTACAGACGAAACAGTTTTCATTATTAATCAATATAATCATGAAAAAAAAGTAAATATATTCCAGCAAAATGGTATTGGGATTGCTAATGCTTTTAACGTGGGATTAATGAAATCATCAGGTAATCTATTGATTTTTTTAAATTCTGGAGATACTTTAGTTAATAAAGGCGTAATTACTAAAATTGTAGATTCTTATATAAAACAAAAGTGGCTTTGGGCATTTGGAGAAACTATCTCTTTGAGCCGGAAACAATACTTAAAAAGACATATTAAGCAGTATAGCCATTGGGATCAAAACTTATTTTTATCTCGCAATCCTATCTGTCACCAGTCTACTATTTTCTCACAAAAACTTCTCCAGGAAGTCGGCTTATATGATGAGCGGCTAACTTTAGAAATGGATTATGATTTTAATATTAGAGCCTCTTTGATTGCTCAACCATACCTGCTCTATTTTCCAATTTCTTACTATGACACGACAGGTGTATCTTCTATAAAAGTCTTTAAACATTATAAGATACACAGAGAGTTACGTAAGAAATACTTTACACTATCTCCTATTAATAGCTTCAAAACTGATAGTTTGTGCTTTTTAAAAGCATGTATGCGCTTTATGATGATCCCTATGAAAATCTTCTTGTAATTTAATTTTTTATTTATCCAAAGTAAATTGAATATGATAGCTAAGTCTAATATGTTATTTGAACCCAGAGTCAAGACTTTTCCCTCTGTAACCGTAGCCATACCAACCTATAACGAGGTAAATTTTATAGAAAACCTGGTTTTAGGGTTTTTAAGAACAAATTATCCTAACCTAATCGAGATATTTGTAGCTGATGGTGGCAGCAATGATGGTACTCAAGAAATAGTCAAAAAACTCTCAGATAAAGATGCACGAGTTAAATTAATACACAATCCTGATAAAATTCAATCGGCTGGTCTTAATTTAATTTTGTCTGAATGTGTAGGTGATATTTTTATTAGAATTGATGCCCATTCAGATTATGCACCTGACTACATTGAAAGATGTATAGAGGCTTTGCTAGAATCAAAAGCTAGCAATGTTGGTGGAGCGCAGCGTTTTGTTGCACAAACTTCCTTCCAAGCTGGTGTTTCCCTTGCATCCAAAAGTTTTCTTGGTAATGGTGGAGCTAAATATAGAAATCCGAACTATACAGGCTATGCGGATACAGTTTATTTAGGGTGTTTCTGGAAAAAGAGTTTACTAGAGATACAAGGCTATAATTTAAAAACAAGTTCTAATGAAGATGCTGAATTGAATTTGAGATTAAAAAAAGCATTTGATACAACACAAATTACTAATCAAGATGCTGAATTAAATCAAAGATTAATTGCTCAAAATAAACAAGCAATATATATTGACTCCAAAATTCGTGCCTGGTACTATCCTCGAAAAAACTGGAAGTCTTTGTTGATTCAATATTTTAAATATGGCAGAGGTCGCTATTTAACGAGTACAAAACACCAAATCCAATCACAGTTGAGGGGTTTGATACCTTTTGTTTTTATATCTACTGTCATTTTACTGCTGATTGTTGATTTACTATTTCCCAAGCTAGGTTTACCTGTAGAAATATTAATTACAATAGGTTTATTTTTGCCTTTTTTAGAGAGTTTACGAGTTAATTTGGTATATTGGAAAAGCTTTCCTTCGGAAATTTGGAGAGGTGATGAAGATAAAATACCATCATTTTTTAGTCGTTGGTTTTTTTGTGGTACTACTTTATTAAGTATGCCGATTGCTCACTTTACTGGATATGCATATCAATTATTTCGCCAGAAGATTATGAGAGTAAAAACTTGGTAAATTAATATATTTATCGATTAATTAATATGCGAAATAAGTAAGCGTAGCGTAAGTAAGTTGGCACAATAAAACCAAACTATGGGAAGAAAGCTCAACAGAACTAAAACACCTTTTTCCCATACCTTATCCCAACTATAATTATTTTTATCAAAGCATATTTTACATTCCAATTTGATATAGCCTAACTTCGTAAGCCTTTAAAAGTGTACTAAAACCTCCCTCAGCAATTAGTTCTGTAATAGGCTTTTGATTAAAAGTAACTACTTTGCCAGCTAATTTTTGAGGAAGTTTTACAGTGAAATTGCTCTGAGTATTATTGTGATTAACAACTATCATCAAAAAATTTTTAGTATTAGGAATAGAGAATAATTTAACTTCTATGTTTGAGTGATTTACTTGTACTGAATTCTTTGAATCTTCGCCTCTAACAATTGCAGGAATGTAATCTCGAAATTCCTGAATAGTAGGATACAAAACTAACTCATTCCAGGAATGTGAAGAGAGGTAGTGCGTCCAAAATAGCAGTCCATCAGCCCCTGCAAGGACTGATAAATAAAATATATAGCGAAATTCTTCCTTTGTTGGTAGTCGTTTTTTGAACTGATTCTTGCCATAAGCTTGTAGTACGTTCCAAAATTTTTTCTTTTTAAGATCAGCTAGATAAATGACTTTATAGAGTGCTTTTCGGTAAGATAATACCCATTCAAATTCTGGAACTCCCTCCTCGCAAGGATAACGATCCCACATCAGTATATCCATTGCATCAGCATAAAATTCAATTTTTTTTATGTCAGCAAAAACTAAAGCAACTGGCTTAGTTTTATCTTCTTCTTTAATAGCTTGATATACTTTTTTTAATAAATTAGGAGAGAGTGGTGTAGGTTTTTTAATCTCTGGCTCATCATAAAGATACCAACCATAAACGGAAGGATGATTTTTATAAGTACGTATAAAGTCTTTTACTTTTAAGATATGTTCTGATTCGACTAGGGGACGATAAATCTCTAATAAAACTTTTATTCCTGCTTTCATAGAAGCATCCAGAAATGCTTGAATTTTTACCTTGTCTGCTTTTCCTACATAAGGTATTAATAGATCAATTCCTTTAGAAGATACTTGAGTTGAAACATCAATATTGTAAATGTTGTCATACCAGCCTAAAAAGAAGGGTAAATTTCGTTTTCGATTAACTGTTAAATATTTTGTCGTATTTAAACTCAAAAGTATGCTGCCAGTACTAGCTACTACGAAACCAGGAATCAAGCCTAGAAATTTACGTCGCTTTATCAGCATAAAATATCAAGTTTAAGAGTTGATTTATAAAGTAAATCTTAAGTAGGGTGTGTTATGGCTTTAGCCTAAGGCACCTCCACATTATACGGTGCGTTAGGCGCTTGACCAAAGTTTTTTGTGACAAACCATATTGAAATATGCGCCTAACACAGCCTACAGTAATTTTATTTTTACTTTATAAATGGTCTTTAAGCTCGACTTTATCCAAAATTAAGAACTTGGTTTTCTTTATCCGGCAAAAATCCTGGCTTTTTGGCAAATACTTTTTCCACCTCACAGATTATCGATGAAATTAAAAAAGTAAAACTACCATCCCATTGAGGTTTCAGCGATAGTAATCGCGTTGCAAAAAAATGGATAAAGTCCAGCTAAGAATAGGTTTAATTAAATATCGCATTGATTGGTTTGGCAATATTTGGCATTATCTATAAATTCTTGCAAATTTTTCAAAGGAATTATCTGTAATGCTGATCCACCTTGTACCTCAGCAGCAATGTAAGCAAACTTTTGCCCGCGATAAAACTGGTCACGTCCAACTTTGGTGACATACCGAGACTTCTGGAAGTCATTGGCAATATTAGAATTATAAATATTTTGTAACAATTTCACTGCATTGGCATTTTTTGTGGTGAATTTAAGGCGATTGCTACCACTAACAGTTATTCCTTCTTTAGTGACTGTCCCATTTTGAGAAGTGACATCAGCATAAAAATATAAATTTCCCTTTGTACCGTCGTAGCCGTGGGCTTCGCTGTTGTATCTCAGAGTTGGTAGTAGAGTTCTGGTCTTTGCCCACTTAACAACAGTGTTGATGTTTTGCTCTGGAAGCGCATTTGCAGGAGTGACAGCTAAAATAACTGCGATCGCAGACAGAGTAGCATTGAATAAATAGTTAAATTTGCAACTTTTGTACATGGTATTTTCCGGTTAGAGATGCTGATAGCTAATGCTTAAACCACCCACTTTTGAGAGTTATTTCCAGAGTGATGTTATTTATTAATATTCCTTTATCAGTAACAAAAATAACTTAACATCGACTCATGACTACTGTCCACCGATATTGCTGAAGGCAATTTGGTTTTAACTAAAATTTTGTACAAGTTGTAATAATCGTAGGGTGGACACTACCGCAAAAGAGGTTTTCGGCATCAGTAGACCATGCTGACCCTATTACTTAGTTACAAAACTTAGATTTTGTCTCAGCCAAATAAGAGTATGTACTCTTAAGACTGGATACATTCTAGATACAGGTTCTACACACTTCTTAATAAACCAGCCTTGAGAACGCAAAACGTTCTAATCTAAAAGCTAACTGGGTTAATTTACTGGCAGTTTTGCAGGCAGTACTCTCAAGCTCATAAAGCACAGACACACCGATGTGTCAAGCCTCAAAGCGACCCAGACTTAACACATAAATGATTATGATGGGAGTTTTACAAATCCGATGAGTGTTAAGGCAAGTGGTGGAAGCTCAGTTGCGCGTCCGCAACTATATCAAACCCTAGCTGTAGCGACAATTACCCAAGCCGAGCAGCAAGACCGCTTTTTGGGAAGTGGTGAATTAAATGAACTGGCAAGCTATTTTGCATCTGGTGCAAAGCGTCTAGAAATTTCCCAGACGCTGACGGATAATGCCGAGATTATTGTATCTCGCGCTGCCAACCGGATTTTTGTCGGTGGTTCGCCAATGGCTTTTTTAGAAAAGCCCAGAGAAATAGAAATAGTACCTGTTAGTGCTGGTGCTAATGTTCAGCAAGGAATGCAACTGGGAACTGTAACCTACGTTGAAAGCCGTGGTGGGTTCCTAGAAAATTTACGCTCAATATTTAACTCATCCCCCAGTGGCCCGACACCTCCAGGTTTCAGACCAATTAACATTGCCCGTTATGGTCCGAGCAACATGGCCAAGAGCTTGCGGGATTTATCCTGGTTCTTGCGCTACGCTACTTATGCGATCGTTGCTGGCGACCCCAACATCATAGCGGTGAATACACGGGGTTTGCGGGAAATAATTGAAAATGCCTGCTCTGGTGAAGCAACGCTAGTAGCTTTGCAGGAAATCAAAGCTGGGTCACTTTCCTTTTTCCGCAAAGATGCTGAGGCTACAGAAATTGTGTCTCAGTACATGGATGTTTTGCTAACAGAATTCAAAGCAGCCACACCTTCAAATAAACTACGCCAACGCCCCTCTAGCGACCAGCAAGGGTTGCAACTGCCCCAAATTTACTTTAATGCGGCAGAACGGCGTCCCAAGTTTGTCATGAAGACTGGGTTGTCAGCTAGCGAAAAAAATGAGGTAGTCAAAGCGGCCTATCGGCAAATCTTTGAGCGCGATATTACCCGTGCTTATAGCTTGTCGATATCTGATCTAGAATCCAAGGTGAAAAATGGCGACATCTCCATGAAGGAGTTTGTCCGTCGTCTAGCTAAATCTCCCCTTTACCAAAAACAGTTTTACCAGCCTTTTATTAACAGCCGAGTCATCGAACTAGCTTTCCGTCACATTTTAGGACGGGGACCAAGTAGCCGAGAAGAAGTACAAAAATACTTCTCGATTATTTCTAACGGTGGTCTACGAGCCTTAGTAGATGCCTTAGTAGATTCTGCTGAATACGGCGACTATTTTGGCGAAGAAACAGTACCCTACCTCCGGGGTCTGGGTCAAGAAGCCCAAGAATGTCGCAACTGGGGGCCGCAGCAAGACCTGTTTAACTACAGTGCGCCTTTCCGCAAGATACCTCAGTTCATAACTACATTTGCTGCTTACGAACAACCGCTACCAGACCAACATCCTTACGGTTCTGGTAATGACCCCTTGGAAATTCAATTTGGGGCGATTTTCCCGAAAGAAACTCGCAACCCCAGCACCCGTCCGGCTCCTTTTGGCAAGGATACCAAACGCATCCTGATTCACCAAGGGGCAGGGATTAATAACCAAAATAGTAATCCCAAAGCGCGGGGTGAAGCTCCTGGTACCCTTGGGCCCAAGGTGTTCAAGTTAGATCAGCTGCCTGGTACTAGAGGTAAAAAGGCTGCCAAAAATTCTAGCGTCAGATTCTCTGAAAGCTCTACGCAAGCAGTGATTAAAGCTGCTTACCTGCAAGTTTTCGGTCGCGATCTTTACGAAGGTCAGCGCCCGAAGGTATTGGAAATCAAGCTGGAAAACGGCGACATCTCTGTGCGAGAGTTTATCCGTGCTTTGGCTAAGTCGGATGTATTCCGCAATCTATACTGGTCATCGCTGTATGTCTGTAAAGCGATTGAGTATATTCACCGCCGCTTGTTGGGTCGTCCGACTTATGGTCGTCAAGAAATCAATAAGTACTTTGATATCGCTGCTAAACAGGGCTTTTACGCGGTGGTTGATGCCATTATTAACAGCGTAGAATACAGCGAAGCATTTGGTGAAGATACAATTCCTTACGAACGGTATTTGACTCCTGGTGGTGTATCAGGGCGACAATTGCGCGTTGGTAGCATTCGTGAAGATGTTGCCGCGAAAGTTCAGAAGGAAGTAACGCCGAGCTTTGTGACACTGGGTACAGTTACAGAAAAGCGGTCAGAGCCAGATATTCAGTTCCGCATTAACCAAGGTGTCAGCAAGCAACGCGAACAAACCAAAATCTTCAAACTGGTGGCCAATACCAGTGACAAAGTTGCTGTAAAAACTTTGATTAGCGCTGCCTATCGTCAGATTTTTGAGCGCGATATTGCACCTTATATCGCCAAAAATGAATTTACGGCGTGGGAAAGCAAGCTGGGAAATGGCGAAATTAGTGTGAAGGAATTTATTGAAGGTTTGGGTTACTCTAACCTTTACCTGAAGGAGTTCTACACACCCTACCCCAACACCAAAGTGATTGAGTTGGGAACCAAACACTTCTTAGGGCGTGCGCCACTAGATCAAGCAGAAATCCGCAAGTATAACCAGATTTTGGCTACTCAAGGTATTCGTGCTTTTATTGGTGCTTTGGTAGATAGTGTTGAATATAACCAGGTATTTGGTGAAGATACGGTGCCTTACCGTCGCTTCCCGACCCTACCTGCGGCAAACTTCCCGAATACCGAGAAGCTGTATAACCAGCTTACCAAGCAAAACGATGACGTAGTTGTACCGAGCTTTAAGCCAGTGCAAGCCCGCGTCGGAGCTAGCGATACGCCGCTTTTGGCACAAGCGATCGCAGATATAGCAGCGCAAACAAATGGTATAAACCAGAGCAAGCCTTCATTTGCTGAACTGGGTCGTTCCTACAACGATGGTAGCGGACAATCTGTGGAACTAAATGTGCGTAAACATGCACGCATTTACCGTCTGACAGAAAGTACCAACCAAGCCGAAAAACAACAAGCTATCAACGCCATTTACCGTCAAGTGCTCGATGTATTTAGCGGTGAAGTGCCTGATAATTTCCGCCGTACTGACCTAGAGGGCAAACTCCAGAATGGTGAAATTTCCGTCCGGGAGTTTGTGCGTGAACTAGCCAGTTCCCAAATCTATCGCCAGCGCTTCTTGTCACCTTATCCTCATGCCAAGGTGATTGAGTTCCTCTTCCGTCACCTGTTGGGGCGTACACCCGCAACTCAGGAAGAAATTCGCCAGTATAACAAGCTGCTAGCCGATAGCGGTTTGTCAACTGCTGTAGAAGCAATAGTCGAAAGTCCAGAATATAGCCGCTACTTCGGTGAAGATGTTGTGCCTTACAACCGCTTCCCATCTCTGCCAGCAGGTAACTACCTCGGCAGTGTTCAGGCGGTTGACTAGGGAGTAGGGAATAGGGAATAGGGTACAGATTGTTACCTGTAACCCTTCCCCTGTCCCCTTCGTAACCTTTCGTAATACCGCTCTCAGATTGCAGTTTGAACAGTAAATTCTGAAAAGCAATATTACAAAGTGTTAAGAGCAGTCATAAATGCTCAACAGAATGCCGGAAAATGTTTTGCGGAAGGTAGCTGAGTTTGAAAGCTTGTGTACTTATGTTGACTCAAGCAAACTCGTAATTTATTAGCCGTAGCAGTTATTAAACTGTTGTGTCTAAAAGAATGAGAAAACAAACTCAGTCAACCAAATTTAAAGTCGCACCAGTTTAATCAAATCCTGGTTTCATTCGTATTGGAGGAATCCATTAATGAGTATCGTCACGAAAGCTATCGTGAATGCAGATGCAGAAGCTCGCTATCTCAGCCCTGGTGAGTTAGATCGGATCAAATCCTTTGTTGCAAGTGGTGAGCGCCGTGTACGGATTGCTCAAGTTTTGACAGAAAATCGCGAACGCCTCGTTAAGCAAGCTGGCGATCAACTGTTCCAAAAGCGTCCTGATGTTGTGTCTCCTGGTGGGAACGCTTACGGTCAAGAACTGACTGCTACTTGTCTGCGTGACCTAGATTACTACCTCCGCCTCGTTACCTACGGTATCGTTGCTGGTGATGTTACCCCCATCGAAGAAATTGGTGTTATCGGTGCCCGTGAACTGTACAAGTCCTTGGGAACCCCTATCGATGGTGTTGCTGAAGGTATCCGTGGGCTAAAGAATGTAGCTAGTACATTACTCTCTGGTGATGACGCTGCTGAAGCTGGTGGCTACTTCGACTACTTAGTTGGCGCCCTGCTATAGGGTGATGCTGTTTCCCTGCCGAAACAGAAGTATTGCAATACGGTTGGAAATAAGGAATTAACAACATGGCTCAAGACGCAATTACCGCTGTCATTAACTCCGCAGACGTTCAAGGTAAATACCTAGACTCTTCTGCTTTAGAGAAGCTAAAAGGCTACTTCTCCACTGGCGAACTGCGGGTACGTGCTGCTAGCACCATCAGCGCTAACGCTGCTGCGATCGTCAAAGAAGCTGTAGCAAAATCTTTGCTGTACTCTGACATCACCCGTCCCGGCGGCAACATGTACACCACCCGCCGCTATGCTGCTTGCATCCGTGATTTAGACTACTACCTCCGCTATGCCACCTACGCTATGTTGGCTGGCGATCCTTCCATCCTTGATGAGCGTGTACTAAATGGCTTGAAAGAAACCTATAACTCTTTAGGTGTTCCCGTCGGTGCTACCGTACAAGCTATCCAAGCAATCAAGGAAGTAACCGCCAGTTTGGTAGGTTCTGACGCCGGTAAGGAAATGGGCGTTTACTTAGACTATATCTCCTCTGGCTTAAGCTAAGAACTAGTTTGCGCTTAAGAATTTAGGTGCGGCTTTATTAAGGTCTGGAAATCAATCGTGAGTGCTAGAACGTTATATTGCTTATCTTGGTAAATTATCATTGATGAGTGTTGGTGGTCTAGTATTGATGTTTGATTTCCAGCCTTTGAATGATTAAAAGATTTGCACTCAAGATTTTGAGATAAAAAAAGTTTTCACAAACTATACAGGAGATTTTCAAAACATGGCCCGTTTGTTTAAAATTA
Source organism: Nostoc sp. ChiQUE02 (assembly GCF_034531305.2). Classification (NCBI taxonomy): domain Bacteria; kingdom Bacillati; phylum Cyanobacteriota; class Cyanophyceae; order Nostocales; family Nostocaceae; genus Nostoc; species Nostoc sp. ChiQUE02. Next base: position 243,462 of record NZ_JAVRBN020000007.1, on the reverse strand, counting down.
CTGCTCTAGTTCCCAGCCAAACCCGAGTTCGTACTCAACGCGAGCTGCAAAATACTTACTTCACTAAGCTAGTTCCATACGAAAACTGGTTCCGCGAACAGCAACGTATTCAAAAAGCAGGCGGCAAAATTATCAAGGTGGAACTGGCAACTGGTAAGCAAGGTGCTAATGCTGGTTTGTCGTAATTCTGTAAATAGAAGATTATTTTAGGGAATTGGTAAGAGGTCAAAAAAGACCTCTTTTTTATGGCTTGGTTTTTTGCAAATCAAAAGTTAAACATATTTAAAAGGCGATAACCTCGAGTATAAAGTGGAACTGGAGCGTCAGCATTCTGCCTATTATTAGCCTGTTCAACAGTTTCATCAAACACAATTAGGGTTTCTTTACCAACCTTCAGCCAGTCTTCATAAGGCACACTCATATCTTCTTCAACACCACCAATATTAGGTGCTACCATTGCCCGGTAAGCTTCATTAAATTTCCTGCGGAACCGGAAATCTACTGAAATTCTCAGACCTTCAGCTTTCCTTCTTACTGTTTGGTGCAATCCACGGGCATCATTAAAGTACATTGTGCCGTGTTGTAGTTGTGCTTCCGTGTAGGAGACAACCATTGGAATATCCCGACCGTCGTCGAAGTCTGACATCACCCGCATAGCTTGTAGTTCCATCTCACGTGGCATTTCACCCGCTTCGATAGTTATATTATCGATGTCACCAAATAGTGGCAGAACTACTACAGTCGCATCAGCAGCAACACCTGCCCAGACATCGCTATGGCACTTTGAGCTAGCAAAGGGCAAACCCAACTTTATCGGGTCAGTCTTGCCGTAGACCATACGGAGATTTACTGGTAAATCCACTGCATCAATCAGGTCATTTGCTCCTAGTTGGTAGAAAGCCTCTGCGACGCTCTTTTGAAAAAGGTTAAATGCCAGAATGTGCTCTCGCTTGGGCATCAAAAGACCAGTGCCGGTGTAGTTAGGCAAAGTATTTCTTGCTTCCAGTAGTCGTTCAAGCATTTCAGCTTCCGAAAGAATGATGGGACTATTCAGACATGCTGAAATATAACCCGCAGCAGCAATGCGGATCTGCTGGAATAACTCAGGCTTTAATGTGTGTTCAAACAGTAGTCGGTACTGTCTCCTTGTAGCAATTTTATCCGCAAGCTCATCAAAGAGTCGATCGCCAATCTCAGAAAATGCGTTGGCGTAGCCCGTCGTAGACATCGCACGCTCATATTGCAAGCGATCGCACACCGATGATTCTGCTAACAGTTCTTCTAACATCATTTCTTCCAACGTTATTCTAAATTGGCCAAATAATTCATGTATCCAAAGCCATTTCGTTTTCAAAATGAATCTGGCTATTACAAATTAACAAGGTTATTCTCTTTACACTTCGTAAAATATACTGTTTTATTTCTCTTATCTATCTTGATTAAAATAGTTAATTTTAAGTTTATTGGTAAAGCATAGATGAAGTTGAATCTTAAAAATAAAACTAGCTATAGATGAAGTAGCTATTAACTAAGTAATATCAGAAATTCATGAAGCTAAATTATATTTTGCCGTTTATATTTGAAGAAACTAACAAGTTTATAATGTCAGGTTAATTATTACTTTGAAAAGATCGTTTTTAAAGACAAAATTACCAAGCAATGAAAATCAGTAGAATTAACATTATCAATAGAAATATTAATTGTTAAAACATATATATTATGTATTTTAGTGTTATTGGACTAAATTGATTAAAACAAAGATAACTCAAATATAGATTAATACTTAAAAATGTCAAATCTGAATCACATAAACTCAACTAAAAACTTATATAATCGCACAGCATCAGAGTGGATTAGAGGAGAACCTACTTCCCTATCAGACTTTACAGCACGCCCTTTTGTACTAGAGCTTTGTGAGCCTGTTACTGGGTTGCGAGTACTCGATATAGGTTGTGGAGAAGGTTATTGCAGTCGAGAATTACGCCGACGTGGCGCTGCACAGGTACATGGAATAGACCTTTCCCAAGGCATGATTGCAGCAGCAAACTTTCAAGAAGTCGAAGATGCGTTGGGTATTAGCTATGAAGTAGGATCTGCTACCAATCTCAAGCAGTTTGATGATGGCGAAATTGACCTAGTCGTTGCAGTGTTTTTATTTAACTATTTGACAATTGCTCAGACCCAGGAATGTATGGCAGAAGTTGCACGCATTCTTCGTCCGGGCGGTCGATTTGTATTCAGCGTTCCTCATCCATCTTTTCCATATATGCGGGAGGCAGCATATCCGTTTTATTTTCAAGTTGAGGGTGCAGGCTACTTCAGCAAGCGAGATCAGCAGTTTCCTGGTCGTATTTGGAAACGAGACGGCTCCTGGCTAAATGTGCAATTGATTCACAAAACTCTTGAGGATTACTTTAATGCTCTTAAAATTGCTGGCTTCAATACAATGCCAATCTTACAGGAATTGCATGTGACTCCAGAACATATAGCAATAGATGAATCATTTTTTAGCCCCTTACTTGACCAACCCCTCCATCTAGCCCTACAAATATCACGATGACACAGACATCTTCTTTAGTGAGAAATTCCTTCCGTGAAATAACGGTTAATCATCCTCTATGGAATCATGAGTTTCTCATCCGCTGTCGTACTGGAAATTTATTTTTACCAGATGTACAGGTACTAGCCGTCCAGATGTACAAATTCTCCAAAGAATTTAATCGTATCTTGGCTAGTATTTTGTCTTGCTGCCAAGATGAAAGTAGTCAGTTAGTCATCTTGGAAAACCTATTTGACGAGATGGGACAAGGAGATATAACTCAGTCCCACCCAGAATTGTTTCGTCAATTTACCCGCGCACTTGGTATCGATGACGAAACTCTGACAGCACTACCCACTGCACCTGAAACTCGCGCCCTTATTGAAACCTACTTGCGGATGCCACACAAGTACGGCTATTTAGCTGCACTGGGTGCTGTCTGTTATGCTTCTGAAGGGATTGTTAGTTCGCTGTACACGCAACTATACAAAGGAATTGTCGGTGCTGCTCCCTTACCCAAAGAATCGCTAATCTTTTTTGAAGTCCATATTGATGTGGATGATAGTCATGCAGCGAAGCTAGCAGCAGTGATTGAACCTCGAATCACCATGAATGAAGAGGATATCAAGATCAAGCTGGCTATTACAGAAGCTATGGATGCTCGTGTCCAATTTTTTAACGGAATTCAGCGTCAAATCTCTAAATATAGCTTGTATCCTGATTCATGGCTGCCTTCTGATTTATAGATGCAGTAGTTTGTCAAGTTAAAATTGATGGGTAAGTAAGTTCGTAGTGAGTCAGCGCGGTCTTTTCCAAACGCGAAGCAGCGTCTCCTAGAGAAGAGGCTGCGCCAACGAGTCTGCATAGCCCCACTCTTAAAGCTTGCTAGCAAGAGTGTTTCCGTTAGGAGAAGGGTAAGGACTTTAGTCTGACTACAAACCCTCAAAACTAGCTTGACAAAGTATTGGGTAAAAGGAATAAGTGAAAATACGGTTGTAACAAGGAGTATTTGTAGCATTAAAATGCAAACAGTTTTACCTATCTTTCGGTTTTTAAAGCTGTCATAAAACATTTCAAGGTTTGACTACAAAAAATTTTGTCATTTAAATAACCCTTTTAAGGAATTTAGTTCTCGAGTCTTGGGCAAATTCATAAAACAAAATTAGGTGCAGCAAGAGGAGCTTCCATGTACGGATTAGTGAATAAGGCGATTCAAGACATGGTGTGCAGTCGCTTTGGCGAAGAGACTTGGAAAGAAATTAAGCACAAAGCAGAGGTAGAGGTAGATGTTTTCCTCAGTATGGAAGGCTATCCCGATGACATCACCCACAAGCTGGTAAAAGCTGCTAGTGTCGTTCTGAGTTTATCTCCCTCAGAGATTATGCAAGCCTTTGGTGAATTCTGGGTTCAGTACACAGCTCAAGAAGGCTATGGCGAAATGATGGATATGAGTGGAGATGAACTCCCTGAGTTTTTAGAAAACCTCGACAATCTTCATGCTCGTGTGGGAGTTAGTTTTCCCAAACTTCAGCCCCCATCATTTGAATGTACTGATATGGAAGAAAATTCTCTGAGCTTACACTATCGTTCTGATAGAGAAGGGCTAACACCAATGATTCTTGGACTAGTCAAAGGATTAGGAACCAGGTTTGATACAGAAGTTCATATTACCCAAACCCAAAATCGAGATGAGGGTGCTGAACATGATGAATTTTTAGTGATTTATAAACCAAATTGAGTGCAGTAGCATGGCTCCTCCTCACCTTACGCTTTCGCCAGAGTTGCTGGCGAAAGCTTTTCCCTTCCACTTTGCCTTTAGCCGTAATCGGGAAATTGTACAAGCTGGTGATGTCTTAGGGCGCATTAGTCCTGAACCATTAGTCGGTAAATTGATTGAGCAGTATTTCAAGATCAATCGTCCAAAAATTTTGGTTGATTTTGATGCTATTAGTAAACAATCTCGTGCGCTGTTTATTTTAGAGTTTCTCCATAATGGAATGCAGCTCAAGGGTCAGATGATGTATCAACCAGAGCAGGAGGTGATATTTTTTTTAGGTTCTCCCTGGATTACAGATACAACTAGCCTGGCTCCTCTGGGTATCAAACTCAAAGACTTTGCGATTCACGACCCAATTGTTGATTTCCTATTTCTACTGCAAGCTCAGAATACTGCTTTGGCTGATGCCAAAAAGTTAACAAGTGAACTGAAACAGCAAAGGGCACAACTACGCAGTGCGCTACAAATTAAAGAGAATTTAGCGGAAATTGCTGAAGCTCAGGCTAAAAAATTGGAACAATCTCTCCGCGAACTACAGCAGACTCAAGCCCAATTAGTCCAAGCTGAGAAAATGTCCAGTTTGGGGCAGTTAGTTGCAGGAGTCGCTCACGAAATTAACAACCCGGTTAATTTTATTTACGGAAATTTGAAATATGCAAAAGATTATACGCAGTCTTTGCTAAAGCTTGTGTATCTTTACCAGCAATTTTATGCCAATCCTGTATCAGAAATTCAAGAATACATCAAGGAAATTGAGTTAGATTTTTTACTGGATGATTTGCCCAAAATTCTAACTTCGATGCAAGTAGGAGCCGAACGAATTTCGGAAATTGTGTTGTCTCTCCGGAACTTCTCTCGTCTTGATGAAGCTGAGATGAAAAAGGTTGATATTCATCAAGGACTGGATAGTACTTTGCTGATTTTACAGAATCGGTTTAAAAATAGCATTGAGCATCCTGGTGTTAGAGTAGTTAAAAATTATGGAAATTTGCCTTTAGTTGATTGCTACGCTGGTCAACTAAATCAAGTATTCATGAATATTATCAGTAATGCAATCGATGCGCTCGAAAACTATAACAGTAAGCGCGTGATCGCAGAAATTCATACTAATCCTAATACAATTACAATTACTACAGAAGTCATAAAAACAAACTGTGTTATCCGAATTGCTGATAATGGTTCAGGGATGACAGAAGTAGTTAAGGAACGATTGTTTAATCCATTTTTCACAACTAAGCCTGTAGGTAAGGGTACAGGATTAGGTTTATCAATTAGCTATCAGATTATAGTGGAAAAACATAGGGGAACACTGAGATGTATATCAGAACCTGGTCAAGGAACTGAGTTCTGGATTGAAATTCCCCTGTCTATAGACAAACAAGCAGTTAATTGCATTAAATCGTTGAGTTTTATTAATTGTTAGAATTCAGAAATGCTTGCAGTGGGGGATTAGGACTCAACACTTTCTTATTTTGACTCTCCGAATTTCTGAGCTAAGGAAGCCTGAGATCAGATTTCTCTCTAAATTATTTTTTAACCTCCCGATGTAGTGTATACAAAATACTTATATTTGTGCGTAAAAAGGCAATTTATCAGAAATACTGTATTAGGGGTGTATTAAAGTTTACAACTCTAAGATTTATGCTTGTAAAGCCTACTTATGAGTTATAAGTTATGATTTATGAGTTTTATTGCTAACTCCTAATTCCTAACTTTTTACCTGTACTGCTCGTGAATCTACGCCGCCTGATTCCAATTTTTGATAGTTCAGTGTCCAACTGGGCATTAGAAGCGCGGTTGTTGCGCTGGTTAACGTTGATTTGGCTGTTCGTCGGCTTGATTATGCTATTTTCAGCATCCTATCCTGTTGCTGACGCCCGTCATGATGATGGGTTGTACTACTTTAAGCGTCAACTGCTTTGGGTGTTAGTTTCCTTAATCGGATTCAATATTATTGTTAATTTACCATTGCAGAAAATTTTGGGGCTAGCCCATTGGTTTCTGTTGCTGTTTTTGGCGTTAATTTTCGTTACATTAGTCCCAGGATTGGGAAAAAAGGCTTTTGATGCAGCGCGTTGGATTGCGATCGGGCCGATTCCGATTCAACCTTCAGAATTAATTAAACCCTTTTTGGTGCTCCAAAGTGCGCGGCTTTTTGGTCAGTGGGAACGAATCAGTTGGCGAGTTCGCTTGGCTTGGTTGGGTATTTTTGGTCTGGTACTTTTAGGAATTCTTGCCCAGCCTAACTTGAGTACAACAGCACTTTGCGGCATGACTATCTGGCTAATAGCTTTAGCCGCTGGATTACCTTACAAGTACCTGGGAGGGACAGCAATTGGTGGAGTGATGTTGGCAGTACTCAGTATTAGTATTAAAGAGTATCAGCGTAAGCGGGTGATGTCATTCCTCAATCCTTGGGCGGACGCGACAGGAGATGGCTACCAGTTAGTGCAAAGTCTACTAGCCGTAGGTTCTGGTAGAACTTGGGGTTCTGGATTTGGGCTTTCTCAACAAAAGCTGTTTTATTTACCAATTCAGGACACCGATTTTATTTTTGCCGTGTTCGCCGAAGAGTTTGGCTTTGTTGGCAGTATGGTGTTGTTGGCACTTTTAGCGACATTCGCCACTCTTGGATTAATCGTGGCGCTGAAAGCTAAAAATACAGTACATCGATTGGTAGCGATCGGTGTGACGATTTTAATGGTAGGACAATCATTGCTTCACATTGGTGTTGCTACAGGTTCTCTACCAACTACTGGCTTACCTTTGCCTATGTTTAGTTATGGTGGTAATTCCATGATTGCTAGCTTAATAGCTGCTGGGTTGTTGATTCGGGTAGCACGCGAAAGTAGTGAAGCTGAGGTAGTCCCGTTGCGAAAACCCTTGTTTCAAAATGGACACAGACGCCGAGCTTTTCATAAAACCAGGAATTGATCTATCAAGAGACAGAACGGCAACTTTTTACGGTTTCCTTATACCATTTCCCAAAAGCACTTAATCGGAAATCTGTTTGGCGATCGAGGATATACTAGGACTTTTTAAAGAGTGTTGAGCAGGATCAAGTCTTAACCTGAGCATATTTATCGATAAGCTTGTGTAACAATTTAGGTACTGGATATTGACAAAAAAAAATCTTAAGGTAGTAGAATAATTTTAGATAAATCGTGCATAAATATTTTTTTTTGAATAAGGCAAAAGTGGCAATTAAAAAAACTTTTACCAACGAATTAACAATAGGCGAAATCGATTTATGCGGTAGAACTTTCACCGAGTTTAGAGGAATTAATTTTATTTTTAGTAGCTGATAAACAATATGGGCTGCTTGTAGCTTGCTAGAGTCGATGGGCGGTATTATCCGCCACACCTCTCTGTATTTATAAAATAGCCTTCGATAAACCTTACCTCAGAGGTAAAGGAGTCTTAAATGGGCTATTAGTAGGTGGAAGAGTAGGTGGAATTGGGTTAATGCTAGGTATAGGAGTAGGCTCTATTTTTTTGAGCACTGTGATTGCAAATCCTCTTTGCTGGGGTTGTTGTTTACCAGATATATCATTCACTAGCAGTCCGATTTGAGGCGGGAAGGCTTGATTGACTGGAAGCTTTATTGAGTCAACTGGTTTAACGTCATTGCCGTATGGCAGAAGTTTAACCTGAATATTTTCTCCTTCTACTCTCCAACTCAAAGTAGCAGATTCCCCTTCGTTGAGAACCAGATTTGGTTGCTCACTACCGTTGATTCTAAAAGAGACAATTTTAAATGGTTTCGGTAATATTCCAATTTTTGATTCAGTTTTTTTAGAACTAATTTTATTACTCCCATTGTTAGGAAAAGCTTTGATTTCAAATGCAAAGTTTCCGGCTTTAGTTGCTGATAGAGGAATATTTGTACATCGCAGTTGTTGATTTTGTTGTGCACATAACTTTTGAAGTTTAGGGTCTGCAAGATTACCTTGATTAAATTTATAAGTAATTGGTTCACTATATGATGTACCATCATCTGCACTGCCAGAAATCTGAACTTGTGCCAACAGTAATGGACGGGCGATTGTCCAGTTCAAAAGAATATTTTGACCTTTTGTATACTGTGGTTTATCTGCTTGGAAACTAACTACTTCAGCAATTTGTTTTTCAGCTATTTCTACTTGAGTTATTTGGCTGGTTACTTGGTTATTTGGAGAAAACAATTGTATACCATTACGATAAAAGGCTTGCAACTCAAAAGTGTAATTCCCTTTTGTTTTCACTCCAGTTTTAACATTGCTACAAATTAACTCTTGTTTTTCTTGCACTTGACAAGGAGGTATTTCATTAGCGCTTCCTTTGCCAAGTGTTTCAGGAATGCCATTGCTAAAGTCGTAGGTAATAGGCTGAATGGGTTGCGAACCTTTGGCTGTCAAAATCAGCTTTTGCAACTGTTGGTAATTGTGAATGTCCCACTTCAAAGCTACCTCATCCTCCTCTTCAGTAATTCGAGGGTTATTGGCACTAAAATTTTCTAATCTCAAAGGATCAGGATTTAAAATTCGCCAAATGATGAATCCTATACCTCCTAGTAAGCCCAAAACTGCCAAAATTAATAGAAGAAATTGCCACCAAGGACGGGGTTTCCACACCAAAGTTCCCTGAGGCAATGTGTTCGGTAAGGGTAAATTTTGTTGGTCTTTGATATCAAGTTGAAAGTTGACCACTAGCCCTGCACCAAACCACGGTCGTCGCCACCAAGGTCTGGGTTTAACCGTCAAATTGGCCACAGCGCTTCTATTGGGTAATAATCTTACTTCAGTAGGATCAAATTTGTAAGTATATAGTTCTTCTTCGTCTCGACTTTTTAAACTTAATAGCAGTTCGCGGACAATATTACCCTGGTTAGCTAGTGATAATTCATACTTGCCAAGACTACGGCTAACTTGTCCCAAGATGGTATGAAGTTCTATATCTAAGCGATAATTTGTCGGAATTTGGATGTATACCAAATCCAACAGTACTAAGTCTGGAGAGTTTTCCGAATACAAGCGGATTGTTGGAGAATAGCTTCCTGCAAGGGTATCTCCAGGTGGGTGAAATTTCAACAATATTTGACCTTGAGTACCAGGGTTGAGTTCTAGTGCAGTCACGTCAGAAACTAACCCTGGGCCCTCAAATCCAGTTGCCGGATAATTGATTGTGAACCAGTCCTCGTCTAAATCTGGGCAACTCAAGCGGAACCTATCTACGAGATAAGAACGATTATCTACTATTACCTCCACTTGCAGAGGCTCACCAGGATTGAAAATTAGTGGCTTGTTGGGGTTGGTGTTCGGTCTAATGGAAAATGTCGGGTCATTCACCCGAATTGCAGTCTGTTCTGTTAGCAGAACCTTAATTTGATTTGGGAAGGTTATGGGAGTATCTTGTGGATAATGTAGAGGAGAATCTACGACTAGTGTATAGTCATAGGTTCCGGGGAGAGCATTTGCGGCGATTTGAAACTCAAATCTTACTTCGTCGCTATTCTGTTGGGGAGCTAATGCTAAACTTTCTCTGGGAGAACTAGACCAACCAGTTAAATTTTGAAATACTTCGTCAAAAACAAAATATAAGTCAATAACCGCACTCTGGTCTCCCTGATTAATCACAACAACATAGAGTTCAATGGTATCTCCTGGCATTCCAAATTGAATTCCAGGTGGGTTGATAATAACTTGCAGTGGATTGAATTTAGCTTGCATGTCATTGACTCCCTTATTTGATGCGGTGTAGTTTGACCTGAAAATCTTCACTACCACTCACAATCATGGTTCCTTGATTAGTTTTCAAGTCGATACTATTGATTTTTTTAGAGCTTTGGTAAATTGTTTTACCTTCTGCTGCCTTTGTTTTGTCGAGCTTATGTTCGGAGGTTAAGTACCAAACCATTACTCGTCCATCATCGCCACCACTTACTAACAGACCACCATCATCACTAAATGCCAGACTACGCACAGATGTTTTTGATGCTGGCCAACGGTCTAGTGGCGAGCAATTGAGGTCTTTTACTTTTTCGAGGGGATTCGGATTTTTGACAGTTTGGCACTGATTCAAATTCCAAATCGTAATGAATCCCGCAGAATCGGAGGTTGCGAGGATTTTTTCTGCTGAGTTAGGAACAAAAGCCAATCCCCAAATATAGTCTTCACGCCCAACTAATGGATCTAGTTTTTCTAGATTTTGCACTGATAAACCTGGGAATTGTTTATCAGATTGAGTTGGATTCCACTGCCACAAAATGAAACGCTTGAAGTTTCCGGCAATTACTACAGTTTTTGCATCTGGACTGAGATTTAATGCCCGGACTTGGAAACCTGATAGTTTCAAGGTACTTTGTACGTCGATAACTTGCGGTTCTGGCAGAAAATCGCTGTTAGGCGCTGGTCTTGACCACACTCTAACTTTACCACTGCCATAACCACTGAATAAGTTAAGTGAGTTTGAGGTGAAAGCTAGGTCAAAAACGCGATCGCCTTTTGCCTTAGGATCTTTAAGGTCTTGAAGTTGGCTGATCTTTGCACCTGAAGGGACATCTCTGAGTTCAATTACACCATTATCTAGACCAACAGCCGCGCGATCGTTTTGTAACGGCATGAAGCGTAAGACTTGGACTGCGTCATCGGTAATCGCCATCAATCCTTTGGGCTGTTGTGGTTGATCGCAAGCAACGGGTTGCCCAGCATATTTTACTGTGTCGTCGGGGTTTAAGCTATCAGCACCGATTCTCCAAAGTCTTAAGGTGCAATCATCTGAGCCACTGACCACAGATAAACCAATGCCACTAAAACGGACTGAGTTAACAGAACGTGTATGCATTACACCTCTTGGTTGCACTATTAATGCTAGAAGTGCGGCTAAAAGTGCGATCGCAGCCAGCTGTAGCCATAAAGGTATAATTGGCAGAGTCTCCACTTCCAATGTCTGCGTTGCGGGGTCTGTACTCCCTAAACGTTGGTCGGATAATTCTGATTTGGCCTCCAGCAACAAAGTTTTGCCGATTCCTATCCAAGGACGTTTTGTTTTAACATCCAGGATGATCTTACTTGTCTCTCCTAGATGAAGATTGGCAATTTCGGGAAGCTTTTTGAAACTACATTTTCGCCAGTCTCTACCTTGCACCTGTACATTAATTTGCTGATTAAGGTTGCTAGAATTTTTAAATAGTAATTCAAAGGAAGCTGTATCAGACTTCCAGTCAGGCAACCATGCTGATTTACTAGGAATTTTGAGGTGTTTTTGTGTGGTAGTAAAGTCTATAAAACCTACAGGTAAAACTTCAATCTTGCCTTCGGCATTAGTTGGATAACCATTATTGCTAACAGCTTCAATAGTAAAAGGGTAATTTTGACTGGGCGCTTGGACTACAGAAGGTGGTTGGCATTGAAATGTGGCTTCTGCTAAACCACCTGGATCTAGATATAATCGGCGTTCTGCACTACCAGTCAGCCAAGACGGATCAACACCTGTAAAACGTAGCACCACATCAGTCGGTTGTTGCCCCAAGTTTCGCACTCGTACTGGTATATCTACAGAATTGCGGGGATAAACTTGGAACTCTCGCACAGGCAATTCTACACTTAAATGTGTTGGTCTGTTGTCTCGCTCGATTTTCAGGCGCAGCACAAGTCTGGACTGTTGTGCTAATTGCGGTGAAAAAATCTTCACCATCAGGTTGACAGTACCGACAAATCCTGGGATGGGTGTATTGAATACGAAGACTTGGAATATGGTACTACTGCCTGGTGGCTTGGCTGCTGCCACCTCTGGTTCGAGTCGATACCAGCGATATCCTGTGTTCCGGGTTTCTCCCGCTGCGGCAATTTCTATCTGAAAATTGACAAAGCGATCGCTGTCATTATTGACAGTTACCTCAAAGGAGACAGGAGTATCACCTGGACGAAAGGTTAGATTCTGAGTAGAAAGGCTGGCATTAATAACACTTTTTTCCATACTATTACTTGTAATATTTTTTTATATACTGCATGATTAGCACTATTAAAAAATTAATGTCTGCGAAAACGTGACAATAGTTCTTTGCGTTTGATTATTTAAATGTATATATTATTAAATATTGTGTAATAAATTTGTCAATTTATAAAAGTTATTTTTAGAAGCGATCGCTAACAGAGATATGAGTGAAAAAAATGTAGAGACATAGCACTACTACGTCTCTACAAGGTTCTGGATAATGTATATTTAATTTCTGGATATAACTTCTCAGCAACGCCTGAACTCAGATTAAAATCGTTGACCAATACCTAAATGCACTTTGCTTTCTCCCTGGTCATTAATACCATAGTCAGCCCGGATTAAGCCTAGTGGTGAATTTAATCGCACTCCAGCCCCATAACCAAAACCATAGCCTTGTTTGTCTCGTACACCCGCAGGATCTCCCAATACAGTATCACCAGAGCCTAAGTCTGAGGCAAAGTCGGCAAATAATACACCACCCACGATTGGTAAGACCGGGAAGCGATATTCTGCAGAAGCTAACACATAACTCCGACCACTGCCAACATCTCCAGAATCGTAGCCGCGCACTGAGTTGGAACCACCCAAGTTAAAGCTTTCGTAGGGCGGTAAATTACCAATTACGGTACCAGCTTGCACATTCACTGCAAATACTTGTGGCTGTTTACTGTTAAATAACTGCACTGGTAAGTACTGGCTGTAGTTGGCTTTGAGGCGATTAAGGGAAATATTACCTTGACCGATGGGCACAGATTGTTCTGTACTCAAACTCAGAACGGAACCTTGAGTTGGATTGATGGGGTTATCTCGTTGGTCTTTGGTGGCGGTGAAGGATACGGTAGTTAAGTCGTCAATTCCAGTTCCACTGGCAGATAGGGGATTACCTTGAGCATCAGTTGGAGTAATATTACCTTGGCGATCGCGAATGCTAGTTCGGGTATAGTTTAATCCTAAAGAGGTATTCCAGTCGTCAATTGGTCGCTGCAAGCTGACACCACCACCAATTTGACCTTCCCGCACTTTGTCACCGTTAGCTAACGTAATCTTGTCATCAAAGGTTTCCGAAAGTTCCTGACTACGAAAACCATTTACAGTGTAGCCCAAGCGATCGGGGTTAGTTGTCCGATAGGGACTGGTAAATTTGGTATTAAACTGCAAGTCTCGGCTACTTACACCAAGATTCACACCTAAAGTATCATTAACACCGCCGACATTCTGATCTTGATAGCTGATTGTGCCTACTAATCCCTGATCGGCATTGTAACTACCACCCAAGTTAACACCACGTGCCCCAGTTTCTTTGAGTTGGTAGACTAAATCAAGTTTTGTCGCATCCCCTTCTAAGGCAACATTCACACTCTCAAATAAACCAGTACGATATAGCTGCTGTATGTCTTGTTTAACGACATTTTCTTGGAAAATTTGACCGGGTTTCAACTTGAGTTGTTGTTGTAAGAAATCTGCTTTGGTGCGTCCTCCAACGGGATTACCCTTGCTATCAACGGTTTTACCCTCATCGTTGACAAAGCGAAACTTGATATCACTCACCAAACCTTCAGCAACATTCACAGTCAGAATGCCTTGAGAACTGGGTTTAATTGATAGCACTCGTGCTAAGTTATAACCATTATCGGCGTACCACTTGTTAATTTGTGCTACTGCTTGCTGGAGTCCAGCGGGACTGATGGTGGTTCCAATTTGAGATTGCAAACGTTGTTGAGCTACTTGGTAAGTAAGTACTTTAGCACCAGATAATTGCAGCGATGCCTGCGGCGGGCTGCGCCTACGCACAATCACTGGCTGCACTTGATAAACTACATTCAATCCAGCCTGGGTGCTAAAGCTATTCACACTGACATTGCTAAATAAACCTGTATCTAAAATTGCTGCTACATCTTTTTGTAGCTGGCTTTGACAGGTTTCTCCACCCGCCTGAGTTTTAATTACTTTACGAATAATATCTTGCAATTCTTGATTGGCTCCCACCACCTGTACATCTGTAGCTGTGACTACTAAATCACTTCCAGTAGTAGGGGTTTTGGGCGATGAGGGGAGAGGGCGAGTGGGAGATGAGGAAGCAGCGGAAATAGGGAGGACGACTTGGGAATTTAACTCTTGGGCTGATTTTAAGACTAGTGTGGAATTTTTGTTTGCACCTGTTTGCACGGCGACGGGATTTTGGGAAAATTGTTGTGCAACTATAGTTTCTGGGGAAGCAATTGTCTCTACCCGTGCGGGAGTGTCTTCAATAATCGGCACCACCAAGTTACCAGCTTTTGCAGTTGGAGTAACGGTTTTAGCAGGTGCAGCCGTTGCTTGCTGAGTGGCATTGGCAGCAGCTAAAGTAGCTAAAGTAAAAATTGCAGTAGCAGAAACTCGCATAATATTTAACCTAATTAACTGGGAATTAGTTGTAGAGAGGCTAGCGAATAGGGATAATACTAACTTCCAGCTTCTTCGCCGATTTGCCTATTTATACCTCTTACCCAAACAGACAGTTAATTTTGATCTTTTGTTTCTTATGAGTAATGTATCTCGGTCATCCCTAGCTTCTAACTCTCAAGCTGCAACTTCTCCTTTGCGGTTACTTGTATTAAGTAATGGTCATGGGGAAGATGTCATTGCAGTCCGGATTTTGCAAGAACTCCAACGACAATCAAACCCACCAGAGATATTTGCTTTACCTTTGGTGGGTGAAGGACGTGCTTATGAACAGTTGGATATCCCCTTTATCGGTTCAGTACTGACTATGCCTTCTGGCGGATTTATTTATATGGATGGCCGCCAATTAGCGCGGGATGTACGCGGTGGTTTGTTGAAACTTACCCTCAACCAAATTAAAGCTATCCGCCGTTGGGTGAGTTCTCAAAAAAAATTAGGTAATAAAAGAGCGATTTTAGCAGTGGGAGATATTGTGCCGCTGTTGTTTGCAACTTTCAGTGGCGCTAATTATGCTTTTGTGGGTACGGCGAAATCTGAATATTATGTGCAGGATGAAGCTGGATTATTACCACGCAAATCTAAAGATGCGCGTTGGGAAAACTTTTCCGGTTCAGTTTACCATCCTTGGGAACGTTGGTTAATGAGTCGTCGCCGTTGTAAGGCGGTGTTCCCTAGAGATGGGCTGACGACGGAAACATTAAAACAATGGCCAATTCCAGCTTTTAATTTGGGTAATCCGATGATGGATGGTCTAGAACCAACCTTTTCACGCAAACAATTTTATAGTCAGGATAGCCAACAGCAAGAGATAGTTCGACCTTTTGTGGTAACTCTTCTTCCAGGTTCCCGTCCACCAGAGGCATACAACAACTGGGAAACAATTATGATTGCCGTATCTGCGTTAATGGCAAGTTTCCAGGAGCGAGATTCTATCTTCTATACTTCTGGAACAGTGGTGTTTTTAGGTGCGATCGCACCGGGTTTAGACTCTAATATTCTATCCCAAAGTGTGCGATCTCAAGGCTGGCGCACTGAATCAACATCTCCTATCCCACTTGCCGATCCAAATATATTGACATTTAAACAAAGAAATGCATATCTACTGCTGACACAACTAGCCTATAATGATTGCTTGCATTTGGGAGATATAGCGATTGCAATGGCAGGTACAGCCACAGAACAGTTTATCGGTTTAGGGAAACCTGCGATCGCGATTCCCGGTAATGGCCCCCAATATAACCCTACCTTTGCTGAAGCTCAAAGTCGTCATTTAGGCTCATCTTTGATTTTAGTCGAGCAGCCAGCAGAAGTTGCCCAAATCGTACAGTCCCTATTCAAAAATCCTGATATTTTGCAAATTATTGCCGAAAATGGTTTACGACGTATGGGTAAACCGGGAGCCGCACTACGCATTGCGGAATGTTTACAGGAACGATTGGGTTGAAGAGGTATTGGTATAAGGTCAACAATCAATAGTTCTTCTTCCCCTGCTTCCCTGCTTTCCCTGCTTCCCCTGCTCCCTAATCCCTCACGCCACCAACCCAGAACGTAAGGCCCTTACAGCAGCTTGGGTACGGTCATCGGCACATAGTTTATTTAGAATATTGCGAACATGAGTTTTCACAGTACCAACTGTAATATAGAGTTTTTCGGCAATTTGCCCATTGCTACACCCAGCTACAATCAACTCCAGGATTTCCAGTTCCCGTTGAGTCAGGGGGTATGTTTCCAAAACTTGCTCGTATTCTGACGCCAGCGCCTCAATTTTCACAGTCTTCGGCTTGTCAGAGCTTTGGCTTTCTCCTGGAATACCTTGCCGCATCTTCCGCAATACCACGTTGGCAATTGCCGGATCAATCCAAGAATTACCGCCGTGAGTTGCTTGGATCGCGTCAGTTAATTTGCTGATACTTGTTTCTTTCATATAATAAGAATCAGCACCTGCCGCAAAAGCTGCAAGTACAGCATCCTCTGTATGATCCATTGTCAGGATGAGAATCTTCGTTGAGCTTTGCCCAGTTTCAGCTTGGTGGCGTTTAAATTTACGGGTGAGTTCGATGCCATCCATGTCAGGCAAGCCGATATCTACAACAGCTACATCTGGCTTTGCCGCTTCTAAAAGTTTTAATCCTTGGGTAGCATTTGCCGCTTCACCAATTACTTTCAATGCACTATGAGACTGTAATGCCGCTCGTAGCCCCATTCGCGTTAAGTCATGATCTTCAATTAAAATAATACTAATTTCATTCATCGCTACACTCACTCTTGCGCTGTTTGCATCTTTCAAAATATTACCTTTTGTAAGCGATACCTCTTATTTTCCCAAACTAAAGATAGATGATATTTCAACCAGCCTGCATCCACCGATAGAAATAATAAATACCCGATTTTTTAATATTTCGATAGAGGACAAATCTAGCTGGAGATATATGGATACTTGCACAAAAAGTATGAAATATTGAGACGAATGCTAAATTGCTCCGTCTTGCTTAGAATTCAGCCTTGAGTTATCATGCTCCATTCGTTAATTACTATTACGTAGTATGAAGCTTTGAAAAAAGCTTACGAAAATGGACAAATTACAAAGGGCCGAAGTTACTTTACGAGAAAGTAAACTATGGTTTCGAGCAATTTTTAACCGAACCTTTGGATTCATCGGATTGATGGAGCCAATAAGAATCCTTATTGAAGGAAATCAAATGGCGTTAAAATTTAGTGAAATCACCAACAGCAAAGTAATTCATCGTCCGTTGTGGCGAGCTTGTTGGTCTGACTTTTCACGGGATATGGAAGCCCTCTCTCTAAACCTCTTTCCTTTTAGGGGAGAGGCTTTGAATTTTCGCCTAACTTTTGTAGGGAAGTTTGCTCAGGGGTTAGGTCTTTTGGTGAATTTTCCACATACCGTGAAAAGTCAGGCTCAATGGTGGACAATCCCAAAAAGAATTCAAGCACAACGACGAAGGGTAATCATCCGTGCGTCCAGATAGTGGGCGTTTGGAAACACTTAGTATTCTTCCTAAAGCTTATGGAAAATGTTGGTAATTTTCCGAACAGTGAGAGTCCGCGATTTCTAGTAAAACACTCACGCAGGTCTGGCGATCGTTAAGAAAATTGTCGAGGTTCTAGGAGGTAAGATTACTTCAGATTCACAAATCGGTATAGACAGTACTTTTTTATTTACCTGGTCTAACTAATCTGATAAGTAAAACTGTTCAAGCTTATGGTACACGATAATGGTATGCAACTCTCACCAATGGCTGACGACGGTCGCTTCCTTACTCATTTACAATTGTTTTAAGCTTAGTAAAGTATTTTATTTTACTTTATATTAGCTCTGTTTACAGTCTTCAGATGAATAGTTTTCGGTTTGGAAATTGCTAATTTTTTGAGAGCCATTGGTCATTTGCTAGGAGTTAAATTCCCAAATCCTGTTAAATTAACTAGATTGCGGATAAAACAGACTAAATTCAATCCAAGGAAATGCCCAAACTGGATATATCCTGAAGCCTTTAATTTTACCTAACGTTGTTGAGATAATGGCAACGCTCAACATTGGATATTATGCAAAATGTCTTAGTCAATCAAGTTACAGATTTTAGATGTCCGAAATCTTATATTCTTTAGTTGGATAATCTGAAAAGAGAAATGTTATACATCAACCTATGTTTGGCGGCAAAAATAAAAACCGATGGAAGAGACGCTGAAAATTTTGGTTGTAGACGATGACGAAGTAGACCGGATGGCAGTCCGTCGTGCCTTGACTCAAGCAGGTGTTCAGATGGAACTGTCTGAAGTAGGCAATGGTAATGATGCGTTTTCTGCCTTAACCACTACTGCCTATGATTGTGTTTTACTCAACTATCGCTTACCAGACCAGGATGGACTAGCCTTAATCCAACAGCTACGTTCTTCGGAAATCAAAGTTCCTTTAGTAGTCCTAACTGGTCAAGGAGATGAAAAAATTGCTGTTCAATTAATGAAAGCTGGTGCTACAGACTATCTCTCTAAGTCTAGACTATCTCCAGAAAGCTTGGCACAGGTTTTGCGGAGTGCGATTCGGGTTTATCGGGCTGAAATGCAGGTAGCTTTGGCAAACCAGCAACTCAGAGAAAGTCGTGAACAACTCATTCGTAAGAACCAAGAATTGGAGAGACAACAGCAACAGATTCAAATGCAAAACTTTAAGCTATCGGAGGCATCACTGCTAAAATCACATTTTTTAGCAACTATGTCTCATGAACTCAGAACGCCGATGAATGCGATTATTGGTTTTTCGCAAATACTATTGCGTCCTAAGTTCGGTCAACTAACGCACCAGCAAGCAGATATGGTTGAGCGCATCTTAAATAATGGCAAGCATTTGCTGATGCTACTTAATGAAGTTCTCGACTTTTCTAAGCTGGAGGCAGGACGATTAGACTTAAAAACCGAAATATTTGATGTATCAAAGGTAATAAATCTAGCTGTAAGTGAAATGCGTTCGCTAGCTGACGCTAAAAATCTCTCATTGTTAGTGCAAAGCGATTTGCAAAATCCTTTAGTATTTAACGATCCAGTTCGGATTAAACAGATTTTAATTAACCTGCTATCTAATGCCATTAAGTTCACAGAGTCTGGCGAAATTTGGGTTGAAGTTAAGGAACTACCTGCAAATCGAGTGGCAATTATTGTTCAGGATACAGGTATTGGCATAGCACCCAGAGATTTTAAACGTATTTTTGAAGCATTTCGGCAAGTTGATCAAACTATCACTCGCAAATATCCAGGCACAGGTCTGGGTTTAGCAATTATAGATTCGCTGGTGCGAATGATGGGCGGCAAAATATTTCTGGAGAGCAAATTGGGAATCGGTTCAATGTTTAAAATTGAATTGCCCCGTCAAATCACGTTAGCAACTGTAGGAGGCGAGACTCCACCTCTAGAGGTAGATGGTGATGGAGCTTTTTACTCTGCTAAAAATCCGCATCAATCATCTTCTCAAGCCAGAAAAGCATCGATAGGATATCCTAAATTTAAACTATAAATTAAATTACTTCCAAAAACTGATAAAAGTTGATAAATCATGTCTGTAGTTGAAAATAATAAAATTTATCGTATCCTCGCAGTTGACGACACTCGAGATAATCTCATTTTAGTTCAAACAATTTTAGAAAGTGAGGGGTATAAAATTGATTTGGCTTCAGATGGAATAAAGGCTTTGCGGCAAATTGACCAATCTCCACCCGATCTGATTTTGTTAGATGTGATGATGCCAGGGATGGATGGTTATGAAGTCACACGTCGGATTCGGAAGAATCCTGCGATCTCTTATATTCCAATTCTGTTGATTACTGCCTTTCACGAATCCAGCGTTGTCGAAGGTTTGGATGCTGGTGCTGACGATTTTATTCGTAAACCATTTGATACTGATGAACTACTGGCACGAGTGCGATCGCTGTTGCGTCTCAAGCACAGTCTGGACGAACAACAAAAAATGGCCCGCCAACGGGAAGACTTTGTTTCCCGTCTGACTCATGATTTGCGAACTCCCTTAGTAGCCGCCGATCGGATGTTGAGTTTGTTTGAAATGGAAACATTCTGCAAAATTTCGCCAGAAATGAAACAGGCGATCGCAGTTATGATTCGCAGTAATCAAAATTTAATGGAAATGGTGAACACCCTGTTAGAAGTCTACCGCTTTGAGGCAGGTAAAAAAACGTTAAATTGGGAGGAATGCGATTTACGTGAGATATCTCAAGAAGTAATAAGCGAACTAAGTCCTCTAACTAGTGAAAAAGGGTTGACTCTGAAAATAGACACCCGTGAATTAGATCCACTGGGTAAAAACGCTACTGTTATAATGGGCGATCGCTTGGAACTACGGCGGGTGATAAACAACTTGATCGCAAATGCCATCAAATTTACAGATACAGGAGGCATAACAATCCGCATTTTTGAAACACCACCTCATCCAGGAAATCCAGATTCCGTAACAATTGAGATACAAGATACAGGATATGGCATTGCGCCAGAAGACCAGGCAACAATTTTCGAGCGGTTTCGCCAAGGTAAAAATAAACGCTCAGGTAGTGGCTTAGGACTACATCTATCCCACCGGATTGTAGAAGCTCATGCAGGAACCATCCAGGTTGCCTCTGAACTAGGTAAAGGTAGTCTGTTCACTGTGCAACTACCTAAAAACATTTAAGTTCCTTTACTTCACCTTCATATTTCTCTGCTGGTCTGCTAATCCTGACAAAGCTCAAAAGCTGAGTGAATACCCAATCTTCTGCCAATCCCACGGCTAATTATAGCCTCTAATTCCTCGATCATATAGGGTTTGCTGATGTAATCATTAAATCCCGCCTTTAGGATACGTTCACGATCCTCCGTGCTAGCTAAAGCTGTGACTGCGACCACTGGAATCGTGCAAGTTAGGGGTTCTTGCTTCAGATGACGTACAACATCAATACCGCTGAGTCCTGGTAACAAAATATCCAACAAGATTAAGTCTGGTTGATACTCTTTAGCTACCAGCACCGTTGCAGAACAATCTGTTTGACAAATAAATCTACAACCCATTGACTCAAGGGCGTAACTAATTAGCAGGAGACTATCATCATGGTCTTCCACTGCCAAAATCAAAGGCTGGTGAGAGTTTTGCTTTTTTTCATCACTCATGAATGAATTTGCCAAATACATCTCTTCTCCAGAAGATTTTATTAGAATTCATCGTCTTTATTGAAATATCAAGACGATGAACCCTGCGAACAATAAAATAGCGCTCAGTCGAGATTGGTTTGTGTTTTGGTTTTGCCTAGTTGATAATCCTTACCCACACAAATATCGCTGAGGCTAGAAAACCTCAAGCTGAAAGGTTTAGCAGATACTTTTCGATTATACGCAAAATTACAGAATATTTTCTGAATGAGTTCATCATAATTTTATATAGAATGATCGGATGATTATTTATAAGTGATTATTTATAACAGTATCGCTTGATCTGTGTATGCTTTTAGATTTTAAAGATACTGGATACAACAAGTAATCCAAGCTCTTAACTATTAAATTTTGTGCTGGCGTTTGCCTACTGAATAGAATTTGAACACAATCTTCATTTATTGTACAGACGTGATTGAATAGGTTTTTACAAGTAAGGAAACCAAAAGATTAATTTTGATCGGTTCCTGAAAGGAAGCGGCTAATCATCAGATATTACTTCTCTTTTAACAATCATTGTTGTTTACTACTTAACCATAGCGCAATGTCTACAACGAGCTACGCCTACACAGAAATTTGTGAGATTTTATTTAGTATTGTATGCTACAAAAACATTAATAAACAGAATAATCAAACCTTATCGTCATAGGTAAAGGGGACGGCGACAGTCAGAAGTTCAATAAATTGCAACCTCATAGAGAATTAGTAGATAGATCAACACAATGAAACGTAAAATACGAACCCTAGTTAGTAGTAAGTATTTTAGTATTCAGGGTAACTACAGAATGTTAAACACTGATACGCAAGGTTACATACTTATTTAAAGTAACTCTGAAAAACCTAAGTTATTCAACATAACAAAATTTTTTAAAACCAATGAACATAACTAAATTTTTGATACATAAAAGATTGGAAATAGCGGAATTTATCTAATAGTGTATGTCTTGACTGTTAAGTTATCAAGTTAATATAAATTTGTATGGTGATAGCATTGATAATTTTTGGTAATTAATTTGTCAAGTGTTAACTGTTTCTTTGAAAATTTACATAATAATTAAACACAAGAGCGTAATCGAGAAATGTCTCTGATTTCATCATTAGTAAATGCTGCGTCTCCATCCGCAGGTAAATTAGTCACCAACTAAAACTCACTTTTTATTAATTAACTATTTATCTATCTAAAGGGGGTTGAATTACTTGTTATATTATTTATATCTACCTCTATCAGATTTGAGAATTATTGTACACATCCTAGAGGAAGATGACCAGAAGTAAGAGTAGCTCTAAATTAATTCTGGTGTGTCGAATAACTGCTTTCTATGGAGGTTTAGCTGAGTGCTAAACCTTTTTCATGGCTACCATTATCATCTCGTAACAATTTTGATAATATTTGTCTACTTCCTAAAGGCAGATGTACTGATAGACTAAAATAACTAAATTCTGCTGATAGACTCTACTCTTATTAAAGGCTTGGTAATAAACTAAGCCTTTCTTTTTTAAGTGACTGATTAGACATTTGGGAAATTTTCAGACAGAATTACACACAGTAATTGTTGTTATCTAACTAGCTTCGCTGGCAATATGTCTTTTTCCCAGTCCCTAGATTTGTTCACAGTTTATACTTCTAACTTCATTTTTTAATTGATGTGCGTTACCATACAGTATAATTTCTATGAAATTATATAAAGCACTGGTATTAGTTTAAGATTTAGTTTAATGCAAGCTTTTTTTAGCTCAATAAATTATTAATTTACCAACACCTTGTAGAAGTTTTGTAAACCAACTAGAGACAGATGAACTGAAATCAAACTAATTCTAAATTAGCTAGGTATGGTAAACACTTGGTATATATAGGGCGTGGCTTTTAGCCATGCCTTTTTTGTGAGTAACCGCAAGTAAGTAAAACGTAGAATTAATCATTAAACTACTTACTCTATAATTTCTGACTCTAACTTCCTGTAAACAAGAGATTAATATCAGATTACAGAAGGTTTTACCTGCCACTAAAGGAATAGGAAATATTGTCAAAGCTGACGATTTAGTGTTAGAAAATACCATCTATAAATATACCAAGCAACAAAAAACATCAATACCATATATAGCTCAATATTTGTATCATTCTATGGATAGTAGAAATAACTATTTTACAGAGTTATTATTCAGCCTGTTAATGCCTGAAAAACGTGTATGCACCCTGGAATAATACCCAGGGTCTTTTTTTATAAAAACTTAGATAAGCGGAAGCTAGACTCTCATCAGGGTAAAGGTAAATTGCTCGTCGATATTGTTATGCACAAGATTTATTAGAAAAAAGAATGGAGGATTGGCTTGAATCCTTATCCTTTTTCATACTTTAGGTAGATGACCTGTATATTTTTATCTCTTTGTTAAATAACCCAGTTAATATTTTTACCAAGTGATCTACTACCAGATTTCCGAATATTTATACACATCCTCTAGGATGATGATCTGTAAACAGAGTAGAACTAAATTAATTTAGTACGTTGTTAAGCACAGCAATTATTGAGGTTTGGTTCACAGCCAAACCTTTTTTTTAACAAGTAACCAGGGAATGTTGTATCAGATTTTAGAATATTTAGATACAGCCTATAGGAAGATGAACTAAAGTAAGAGTCAGTCTAAATTAATCTTGGTGTAGTAAATGCTTGGTATATATAGAGGCTTGGTTTAACCAAGCCTTTTATTATGACTTATCAGGTAATGCTATATCAGTCTTCAGGATATCTGGATACAGTCTATAGGAAGATGAACTGCTATTAAAGTAAGTCTAAATTAATCTGGGATGTCTCCTTAAGCACTAAATAAATATATAAAGGTTTAGCACTCAGCTAAACCTTTTTTGTAATCGAGTGAAGAGAAAGAAGCGACGCCGATAGCATTCGCGTAGCGTCTCGTAGAGAAGCGTTAGCAAGTCTTCTCCCAAAGGGAGACGCCAAGGGCGAACGAGCGTCATAGCCCGTCGTAGACATCGCTCTCATCCATAACGCTGGGCAAATTCTTATCTAACTAGCTGATTGCAAAATAATCATCAATCTTATGCGGTAATTGCATTAATACCGATTTACAATAGCTCCACAGATGCGATTCTAATATCAGGGAATAAAGATGGATACCCCTGGTGTTGACCAGGGGCTTTTTATTGGCAGCTACGCCTTAAAGGTCAACACCGGACTCAATCGCGCTACAACGTCCACCATTTCTGCTTTAACCTGTACATCAATCACAGACTGAATCGGTTTGTAAGCGGCGGGTGCTTCTTCAATTCGGCGTTCTTGACGTAGGGTGATACAGTCTACCCCGGTTAATCCCAGTTCTGCCTCACTTTGAGATGCACCTCTGCGGTTGAGGTCGAAGCGAGAATGAATTCTTCCGGCCCCATGTGAGGCAGAATTACAAAATGCTGGATTGCCTCTACCCACCATCAGATAAGAATAAGCTCCCATAGAACCAGGGATAATCACTGGTTGCCCTGCATGGGCGGGACAAGCGCCCTTGCGTGTTACCCATCCCTGACCTTCTGGCAAGGTGATGTTATGCGGCAAGTCATAAACTAGAGGTGCTTCCACATCTTTGTATACTTCCCGCAAACGCAGACGTAGCAGTTCTGCTAACAGTAGGCGATTGACAAACCCATAGTTAGCAGCAGTGGCCTCAGCTTGCAGGTAACTGGCGACTAGTTCGGGGTGAGAATGGGTAGAGAGAGGAAAAATCTGAGAATCAGGGTACTTCAGACCTTTTTGCCAAGTCGCCTTAGCTTTATCTCGCCACATTCCCCCAATATACTTACCCACGTTTCGAGAACCAGAGTGAATCATAAAAGCCAGTTGTCCCTCGCGCACTCCCCAGGCGTGGGCAAGTGGGCGATTTTCGACTTTATCAACCCGTTGCACTTCGACAAAATGATTACCGCCGCCAATGGTTGCCAGTCCGCCATCGCGCACTAGTCCAGCATCGGGAACCAATTCTTCAGGCGCAAGTTTCCAGTCACCGTTCATTGAACCACCTAAGAAGATGCGTTCGCCCCTGGCGTTGGCGGAGCCATCGCTCTCTTGGGCAAGTTGTTGCAAATCAGATTTAACTACACTCCCGGTAGGTTTATCTAGCATGGCATCCAGCCAACCGAGAATTCCGTACTGAAATAGAGCTTGCATTGCCTGAGCAGTCATCGTTACATCACGCGTACCGAAGAAGTAATCCCCCTTCATCCGCTCTACGAATTGGTCGCGCTTTGCCAGAAATTCCTCGATTGTCAAATCTGCAACATGGAGTCGCATCCCACAATTGATGTCAGAACCGACAGCACCAGGGATAACTTGACCCACTGTTTCTACGACTGAACCAATGGCAACACCCGCATCACCTGGGTGAAAGTCAGGCGTAGCACAGGCACGACAAACGCATCCACCTGACGGGTGGCGGACGCTTGCCAAATTCGCTAACTGCTTCAGTGCCTTAGCTTCTACGGGAAAGTCTTTTGGTAGTAGCACTTCTGCTACAGGTGCATCAGGAGAATTAACTAAACGAACTGAATAAGTGCGATTATCATAAGTTACATCCAAACCCTGCCGCTCTAAAGCACGCAAGAGACGTTTGAGATTTTTTGGCTGCATGAAAACTCCAAATAGAGCCTTAAAAAAGACTCTTGGTTGTGAAGAGAGTAGGAGACTTGGGTTCAGCAGCCGCGTCTCAAGTGGTGCGGAGGGTTATTTTCCCGGAATTTTGGGGAAAACAACAGATTATATAGCTTTGATAACACATACTTGTATCGGAAGACAAGTGTTTTGTAGTATTTTGTATTTTTAGCGAGTTGTATACTACATCTGTAAAGAAATTTGAACTTTAGCTAAAAACTTTTAAAATTCTCTAGACTCTCCAGCCGGCTAGAGAGTCTAGTATGAATTCAAGGGGACTCTCAACCAGAAATTTCTGACTGTTGACGGTTATCCCTCAGTCATCCAGCTTGGTTTGGCTAGGTTGTTCATTTTTATCCCGTAAATCTATGACTCTCCAACTCACAGTTCCCAATATGTCTTGTTCTGTTTGTGCAAGCACCATCACTAAAGCACTTCAGGCAGTCGATGCTAATGCTAGCGTTCAGGCTGATCCAACAACCAAGCTTGTCAGCGTAGAAACTCATGCATCAGAAACAGCAATTAAGGAAGCGTTGGCTGCTGCTGGCTATCCAGTTGCTTAATCTTTAAAGATCCTCCCACATCAATCACAGGGGTTCGGTTCATCTAGCTATGGATACTCTCACACTCAAACTTCGAGGTATGAGTTGCGCTGGTTGCGCCAACAACATCGAAAAGGCAATTCGCTCTGTTTCTGGGGTAATTGACTGCAACGTTAACTTTGGAGCAGAACAAGCCGCCATCAAGTACGATCGCTCTCTAGCAAATTTAGAGAAAATCCAAACTGCGATCGCTGCTGCGGGATACTCTTCTTACTCACTCCAGGAAGAATTGCTCACTGAAGAAGATGATACCGAAAAAGCGAGTAGACAAGCATTACAACGCGAACTTTTCCTCAAGGTAATTGTGGGAGGTGTAATCAGCATTTTCCTCTTTTTGGGGTCGTTGCCCATGATGACTGGGCTGAACTTCCCCTTAATTCCCAGCTTCTTGCAAAATCCTTGGGTACAATTACTGCTGACAACACCCGTCGTCTTTTGGTGTGGTGGATCTTTTTATCGGAATGGCTGGAAATCCCTCAAGCGCCATACGGCGACGATGGACACGCTGATTGCTTTGGGTACAAGTGCAGCCTATCTATATTCTTTGTTTGTGACTGTTTTCCCGAAATTTTTTATTGCCCAGGGCTTGATACCTCATATTTATTATGAAGTTGCCGCCATTGTCATTACCTTAATTTTGCTGGGGCGGTTGTTAGAAAATCGCGCTAGGGGACAAACTTCTGAAGCCATCCGCAAACTCATTGGATTGCAAGCTAGAGATGCCAGAGTTATCCGTGATGGTAGAGAAATTGATGTTCCCATCGCTGAAGTCAGAATCAACGATGTAATTTTGGTGCGTCCTGGTGAAAAGATTCCGGTAGATGGCGAAGTGATTACAGGCGCTTCGACGGTAGATGAAGCGATGGTGACGGGTGAAAGTTTGCCAGTCAAAAAGCAGCCAGGAGATGAGGTAATTGGGGCAACGATTAACGGTGCAGGTGCATTTCAGTTTCGGGTGACACGAGTCGGAAATGATACGTTTTTGGCTCAAATCGTCAAACTAGTGCAACAAGCACAAGGTTCTAAAGCACCAATTCAGCGCTTGGCAGATCGAGTTACAGGATGGTTTGTACCAGCTGTGATTGCGATCGCGATCGCCACTTTCATCATTTGGTTTAATTTCACTGGCAACCTCACCCTGGCAACAATGACAACGGTAGGTGTACTAATTATCGCTTGTCCCTGTGCTTTGGGTTTAGCTACCCCTACTTCTGTCATGGTAGGGACGGGCAAAGGTGCAGAAAATGGCATTTTGATTAAGGGTGCTGACAGTTTAGAACTAGCGCACAAAATTCAAACCATCGTTCTAGATAAAACCGGCACCTTGACTCAGGGGAAACCAACAGTTACAGACTTTGTGACTGTCAACGGCACAGCTAATGGTAATGAAATCAAGCTTTTACAGTTAGCAGCAACGGTGGAATGGAATTCTGAGCATCCTTTAGCTGAAGCGGTGGTGAAATACGCCCAGTCTCAAGAAGTGAGTTTAATAGAGGTAAAGAATTTTCAGGCTAATGCAGGTAGTGGTGTCCAAGGAGTTGTTTTAAATCAGCTTGTGCAAATTGGTACACAACGCTGGTTAACCGAACTTGGAATTAACACCATGAGTCTCCAACAGTATAAAGATGCTTGGGAAGCGGTTGGTAAAACAGTCATTTTGATTGCTGTGGATGGCGAACTACAAGGAATAATGGGTATTGCCGATGCCCTAAAACCTTCATCAACAGCAGTAGTGAAAGCTTTACAGAAGTTAGGTTTAGAAGTAGTAATGCTCACCGGAGATAATCGTAAAACTGCTGATGCGATCGCAAGACAAGTTGGCATTCAGCGAATCTTTGCCGAAGTCCGTCCAGATCAAAAGGCAGCGATTATCCAATCTCTACAAGGGGAGATAGAGAAATCCCCCAATTCAAAATCTAAAATTGTCGCAATGGTAGGTGATGGTATAAATGATGCTCCAGCCTTAGCACAAGCTGATGTGGGAATTGCCATTGGGACGGGAACAGATGTAGCGATCGCAGCTAGCGATATCACCCTAATTTCTGGAGATTTGCAAGGAATTGTCACAGCAATTCAACTTAGCCGTGCCACCATCAACAATATCAGGCAAAATCTCTTCTTTGCCTTTATTTACAACGTTATTGGTATTCCCATTGCGGCAGGAATTTTGTTCCCCATTTTTGGTTGGTTACTCAATCCAATTATCGCTGGCGCTGCGATGGCTCTTTCTTCGCTCTCTGTTGTTAGCAATGCCCTCAGATTGCGTAACTTTCAACCAAAAACTACCTCATAATTGCAGGGTAATTTAGGAAATGTTCAGAAAAAAAATACTTTGCGGAAGCCTGATAGCTTTAGTGCTGCTCACTGGAACATCAGGTGTAGCATTCGCAGAAATGCCAGCCCATTCATCAGAGCAAACCAGCCAATTTGAACGCATTGAGCAACCTTTGGGCTTGAAGGTTGGTGTTGCGATCGCAGGCTTCGCCTTAATTGGATTAGAGTTGTGGTGGTTTCTTCTTTATAAAAGTCCTGAGTCCTAAGTTCTGAGTGAAGAATGAAGAAATTGCTTAAACTTCATTTCTTGCTTTTTCTATCTCAGCCCGGGCTAAACGCCCCGCTACCGCTAACAGCACTAAAGAGTATTTTGAATTATCGGACAAATTGTGTCCTCATGGTGATCGCTGATATTCTTCCATCCTGAAAGTAATCCCTTTATTTCAGAGCGTAAAGTTAACAACTGCTCAATTTTGCGATCAATCTGCAAGACCTTATCTTCGAGCTTTTCTTTGATTTCACCACAGGGAGCTTGTCCTTGATCGTAAACCTGAAGAATATTTCCAATTTCTTCTAGGCTGAGACCAAGATTTTGTGCCATTTTAATGAATGCTAGACGAGTTAGCACATCCAATGAAAACTGGCGAAACCCTCCCTCTGTTCGTCTTGATGATTTAATTAAGCCTAAACTCTCATAATAACGAATTGTCCTGATAGGGATTCCGCTTATATCTGTTACCTGACCAATTAAAAGCAGTTTTTTATCTTGAGTTAACACGGTAAATTTTCCTAACTCTTGTAATTATTATTACATGTTTTGCTAATTATTAAGTCGTTTGAGAGTTTAGAGCTAATTTGTAAACTAAAGTAAACTACTTGTCTAGTAAGGGTTTTAGGCATTTAAGTTAATAAAGCGCTTATTCGCTGAAACTCAGACCTAGTAATGAGTTAAGTACCCTTAAGATTTTCTTTACGAATCAGCTCTTAGCAAAATATCAGTAACAGTAGCTAAAATTTTTATCTTATTAGAGATTTTACTAAGTTTGAATTTTTCAAATACCTATTAATAATAGGTGTCAGCTTAGTTTAGCTAATATTTAATTGGCATAATTTTGACAAATTTAATAATATTTATCCAAGATTTTACCTTTTGAAATTTATCCATTTATTCCGTAGCTGTTTCTCATGGTACTGAAAGTAACTGTTTTTTTTTAGTTCCCATGTTACTTCTAGATTAACAGCTTCACTTCAAGTGAAACCATAAAAATGAATCTCAACTCGCAGACTTTTAGCTCAAACCGTAAACCTAAAAATTTTAATAATCCTGAGCGTTTTATTGAGGGATGGTATTGGGTAATACCCTCTCAAAATCTGCGGGTAGGTGAAGTAAAACCTGTCACGATTTTGGGTAGAGAATTAGTGATTTACCGTGGGAAAGACAAAAGAGTAGTTACCTTTGATGCCTACTGTCCACACATGGGTGCTCACCTTGCTGAAGGCAAAGTTGAGGGCAATGCACTACGTTGTTTTTTCCACCATTGGAAATTTGATGCTGAAGGGATGTGTATTGATATCCCATGTTTAGATACGCCGCTTTCCCTGAAGTTACAAACTTGGCCCACTGCTGAAAAGTACGGGATGATTTGGGTTTGGACTGGAGAAATACCACAACAACCCCTACCTTTTGTTCCAGAGTTGGAACAAAAAGAGTGTGATGTCGCCATCCATTCTCACTTCGTGATGAACTGTCACCCCAATGTGGTGATGATTAATGCCATCGATGCTCAACACCTCAATACAGTTCACCAACTCCCAATAGAAATTGTTTTTGAAAGACAGGAACTGAACGAGAATGCGGTTATTTTTAGTAACATTACACCTATCAAAGACAATTCCTTTTTCATTAAGCTCATCCGTCTTTTCTACAAAAATGCCATAACTTACAGTATTTGCTATTGGTACGGTAGTATTGGCATTGTGACACTTGGCCCTGATTTCTTCCATGTCCACACGATGTTTGCAGTTCGACTCCACGAAGGAGGAAAAGCTGAAGGTCAAATCCTGTTGCTCGCTAAGAAACGTAAAGGAATTTTTGGTTTGTTATGCAATCGAGTTGTGCTATGGCTGACTAAGATTGCAGGTAAGTATTTTCTCATGGGTGATATCAAGGTTGTCCAAACAATAAAGTTTGATTTGAAAACTCCGATCAAAGCAGATCATTCAATTATGCAGTTTATTAACCATGTTGAAAAACAGCAATCCCTAATGTGGGGGACTTGGCAAGAAGCGCGATCGCGCGATGTGGAGAGCAAGCCCAAACGTGAGAGATGGCAAGATACAATGAGTAATGACTAATATCATGTCTATATAATCAGAATTCCGTCAGACTGCTTGGTTAATTAAACAGACACGAATCATCCCATTGTCAAGAATCTTTGCAACAAATGAATCGGCTGTAAGGGCGTATAGACCTATGCCCTTACCGATGTTTATGTAGCAGGTATTTTGTCAAGTGCTATAACAATTAATAAAGGTTAAAAGTTCAACGAAATTACTTTTAACTTTTAATTGATTTTTTACTGGGCTACCATATCAATAAAAAGAAGTGGCAAAGCCACTTCCTAATTCCCAGGTAGAACCTAAGTCATGAGTATAACGACTACAAAAATTTGAAATAGTATAAACAAACACCAATTACATGAATATCTTGATTTTCCTTATTTTCTGGGTAAGGAAATCTTGATTTCGTCTGCCAAATAACTGTATATTTACATAAGCCTTATGATTGCAATGCAGACTCAATTTTATCCAGTTCATCGTTAAGATGTGACAGCTTTGCCTCTTCATCAAGAAGCTGCTGTTCTAATTGAAAGTTAACTGCCGTACCAGCCTCAATTGCTACAGCTTTCTTCATCTGCTTAAACTTCTCGCTACGGATGTCAAATTATGCCTGAAGTGCGTCTAATTTTTGTTGCGATCGGCGCGATCGCCATCAATCAGTATAACTTCTATAGCCGTTGCATCTTTGACCGTGACTGGTAAATCAGCACCTACGCCAATGAGTAATGCATAACCGTTGGTAAAAGTTTGGTTTGTCATGCGGTGGGTGAAGAATGCGATCGCCTTTTATACTCTATAAGTTATGGACAGGTGCGATCGCATCCCCTTTGAGCGAGCTGGTCTATTTTGGTTAACGACTGATACGCTTTAAAGCAGAGTCAGCATTCTGACGAACACCTGGATCTGAATCTTTCAGTGCTTCAGTCAGAGCAGGGACAGCAGTCTTTGCTTGTGAACCTAAATTCCCCAAAGCTGAGGCAGCGGTTCGGCGAACATCTACACTAGGGTTTTTCAGGGCAGCTATGAGATTATCAACTGTTGCCCTATCCCAGAGAATTACGTCATTTCCGCTAGCACTAGCTAGTGTTTGAGCATCAGGGCTAAATGCTATGGAAAACACAGCATTTTGCAGATTTAGAGTTTGCAGTTCTTTACCATCAAGACTCCAAATTTTAATAGTATTATCATCACCGCTTGAGGCGATAGTTTGGCCATCAGGACTAAAACTTACACTGTTGACTGCACCAGTATTTTCCTTTAACGTACTGATTAATTGACCTTGAAGGTTCCAGAGACTAACTGTTCCATCCTGACTGGCTGAGGCAATTCTTTGACCATCAGGACTAAAACTTACACTATTGACTGCACCAGTATTCCCTTTTAACCTAAAGATTAATTTACCTTGAAGGCTCCAGAGACTAACTGTTCCATCCTGACTGGCTGAGGCAATTATTCGGCCATTAGGACTAAAACTTACAATGTTTACTCTACTAGTGTGACCTTTAAGAATATTACTTTGTATCCATAAAATATTTTCTTTTGAAACTTTTTGTTCCTGATTAAACAAACTATTCCATAGTTGCTGAACCCCAGTTGGGTTAATCTGTTGCCATATCAAGGCTCCGATTGCCACAACAGCTACTGTTACACTAACCCCAATGAGCCAACGATACCTTCTTGTTGTAGGAGAAACTTTAGGTAAGGGTTTAGGTTGAAGTTGGTTGGGAATTAATAAATTGACTCCAGCAACCTGAATTTTGCCTTTTAAGTCCATAATTTGATTGAGGAGATTTTTAGCCTCGCTCACATTACCTCTGGCAAAGCTTTTCATCCCACTAACGTATACTAACAGAGGTTTATAGCCTGCCAAGGGTTCTATAAGTGTTTCTACTAGCGAAGTGAGGCGTATCCATTCTGGCCCATCTTCAATATTCAAGCTTGCCAAGTTAGAAGCAATTTCACGGGCTGCTTCATGAGGTTGAGCATAAGCTAAAGCTGTCCACTTTTGAGCTTGGGCAAAGTCATGAGTGTCAGGATTTGAACTATTAAGCTGTTCTTGCATATAAGCAAGAAGAAAGTCTGAGAGTTCTAAAATTCTTTGCTCACCAAAGCACGGATTATTCTTTAGTTGGTTCAAAAGTTCATTACGGATTGCCCAATCTATCTCGTAGAGTTCGTAACCAACTTCATTACAAAGGTTAGACAGCAGCAGGTCTGCGACAGCAATCCAGGGAATATTTAGCGTATTACCGTTAACATCTTGCTGGAAATTAGCCCACAAGCGATATAGCAAATCAGGAGTTAATGCTAATGCGAAAGCAGCATGGCAAGCTAAACAAAAATGTGGTTCGCCAAAGCGTTTACTAAATGACTCAATGCGCTGTTTTGCAATTCTATACCTAGCTTCATTTGAGGATGCTACTATGCGAGTCATCTTACACCTTTTAAAAGTTCTACAAACTGCTGATGACGACCTCGCAGAGCATTAATGGCACTATCTAACCCCTCGCGGGTTGCCTCAAACATGGGAACCAATCCAGCAATTTCTCCAGCAGTTGTACCCAGCCAACGTTTTTTTGGTATAGGATTCAACCATGCAACATAACGAACGTGCTGTTTTAAGTGTTTGAGAAATGCCTCTGTCAACTCTATCCTTTCTAAATTCAGACCACCGCGGGCAGCGCCAGCATCACTGAATACAAGTGCTACTGCTCTATTCTGACGTAGGCGAGCGAGAATATTCTCAACTGGCTCTGCTTGTTGATGCAGTGGATCATGGTACAGATACCCAACTGGACAATTATGAAAATAGTAGATGCCAGATGCAGCTAATTGCCCACCCCGCGAAGCAGTGTGACCCAAACGAACTGACAGAGAATGAAAAGGAACCATTGATCCGTCTTGGTCGATCAGCAACAGCAGTTCTGTCCGATTCACCCGGACTGGTGACAACACAGGCTCGAGCATCACTCCGTAGCGTCCAATCTGATTAACTGTTGCTTCTATATCCAATTCTGTAGCAATTCCCTCTTTAGTCAAACGGCGGAGGTGTCGCCACATCTGTTTCATTTGCCTTTGAGTTACAGGCAAATAGTCCGTAGACAAGAGAAAGCGATCGCCTAACATCTCCCCTCCAGTAGTCACCTGACGTATCGCTTGGGCAACTTGTACTTCATCTTCAATATTACGAAACGATTCTGAAGCTAGCGTAGCAGTAGGTATGGGCTTAGATGGTTCTGTCTGTAAGTGATTATTTTGATCGCGACGCTTCATCAACAACCTTAGCAACCACAAACACCCTGAACTTAGTGCCAAAATGAGCAACAAAATCAACCAAACTGGCCAATTTATTTGACTTTTATTTTGAGTAATTTGTGCAGTTGGGGTCGGTGCAACTGGTTGCTGCACTGGTGAGGGTAATTCCTTTGGCACTGATGTTGGCAAAGATACCGTAGGAGAAGGTACACTCACTTGATTTTTTGGGCGTGTAATCCATAGCGCTAACCCTACACCTAAAACCAACACTCCCGCTAAAGTTGCAAACCTAATAAGTTGAGTAGCTTGACTTTGGTTTATATCTAAAGCTTGAGTTTGGGGAACAGTCTCACTACCAATTAACTGTTCAAAGTGATAATCAAATATATATTTTTCTTCAGCTGATTTAACCCAAAGTAACCGACATAATCGAGCTAAAGCAGCTCTATCTGGAAGACCATAACCAGCTTGCAAAGCCTGCAACATCGACTGATAATCATCCACACCCAAAGGTAATCCTGCCTGTCGCAGTCGAGTAAACAATTCCAGTAGGGGTAAATCATCCATTATTTTTCAACTTTAGATAACGGATGTGATCTTCCCAACTCTTTAACAACACACCAGGGTAAGGCAACTTACCATTCAGTTTTGCCAAAGCCTCATCTTCTGGGTAGCGACGCAAAGCCTTGAACCAGTCAATCAACTCACTAGTGCTGATTTTCTTGCTTGCTCCACCTTGGTTTTTTTTCATTTCTTCCCGCAGATCCCAAAATCGCTCTACAGCTTGGTTTATCAAAACCTCTGATGCTTTTGGAAACAAAGCATTCATAATTTGGATCAGTCTTTCACGGCTAGGGAATTCAACATAGTGAAACAAGCACCTTCGCAAAAAGGCATCCGGTAAATCTTTCTCATCATTGCTGGTGATTAAAACAATCGGTGCTGCCTTGGCTTCAATTTCTTGACCTGTTTCCTCAACAATAAACCGCCGCTCATCTAATTCCAGCAGCAGGTCGTTGGGAAAGTCAATGTCAGCTTTATCAATTTCGTCAATCAGTACGACAGTGCGATTTTCTTGTTGAAATGATCTTCCCAGAGGCCCCCAACGTACATAGGTAATTGGGTCATCAATTCGCTGGATTTGTTCTACTGTGAGGCGATTGGAAGCCGCTAGCTGGGCATCCCGCAACCTTCCAACGGCATCGTAGTTATACAACCCATCCCTTGCCCGACTAGTGGATTTGACATACCAAGCTTCCAAGTTCAAACCTAGCTCGTAGGCAACTGCACTTGCAAGTTGAGTCTTACCGCATCCCGGTTCACCTTTCAGGAGTAAAGGACGTTCTAAGTAAATCGCTAAGTTGACTGCTTCTACCAGTTCAGAATTAGGCAAATAGGGATATAACAACTGTCCATTCGCCCCTCTTTCTCCTAGCTGGGGCTGCACTTTACCTGTATATTCCAAGAGTTTTCCGCCTACAGCCTTAACCATTTTTCCTCTTCGTCATACCAATTACAGCCAGACAGTTGACAAATTTCGCCCAATGCGGGTTCTGGAATGCCATTATCACTGTTTTTCAGTATTGTTTTTACTGT
The DNA here is from genome assembly GCF_034531305.2 of Nostoc sp. ChiQUE02. NCBI lineage: Bacteria > Bacillati > Cyanobacteriota > Cyanophyceae > Nostocales > Nostocaceae > Nostoc > Nostoc sp. ChiQUE02. Next base: position 207,309 of record NZ_JAVRBN020000007.1, on the reverse strand, counting down.
TTCATCTAGCTGATCTATCAGTTTAGTAGGCAATTCATCTGCTGCATACTCTAGCCAGTTAGTCAGTTCATCGTCAGAAAATTGGTTAATCTGAGGCAGTTTTACAGGGTTATCTGGCTTCCAAGTAGAGTCGAGTCGTTCTACAAAAGGAATATTCCAACTACCTACGCAGCCATCATAATCTACCAAGAACATTAATAATTTGAATTGACTCGCTTGCGGGCTAGCTGTCTTAACTTTAGTCGCTAATAGTAACCAGAAATCTCGGATCAGATCGTGCAAAAGAGTTTCTGAAAGACAATCGACATCATAAAAAATTAGTAGAACATTCTGAGTTAGCCACCATTGATAAACTCGTTCGGCAATTTCAGGAATTGAGCTTTGTCTGCCCAGACCAACTCTACCACCAAGTTCACGCCACAATGCGGCACTGTCACTTTTCCGAGCAATGCGACTGAGTTCAATTCGCACAACCTTTCCCGTCATAATATTGGGGACATTTTGTCGCATTAACCGATTTAACAACCAACGTTGACCATAGTAAAGGGAACCGTGGATTAGAAAGGCTCCTACTGAATTAGTCTCAATAAATCTCCGAAATGCTCGCGTCTGCTCTCGATAGCCCAATTTCAATAAAGCACGATACACTTTTCCACTAGATAAAGCTTGCTCCATATCATCAAGCTGCCGATCCAATTCTTTTAGTTCAGCTTCTGTTTGTTCAATTTGCTTTTCTAATTGGAAGCGAATGAGAGTATCTGTTGCGATCGCATAATCGTGACGCAACCTTTTTAACTTCTCGGCTACTAGGCAATCTTGCTCTTGTAATGCATCAATTTCGTGTTGTAGATGCTGCTCGGAGGACATGCAGGTACTTTTTGAGTTAACAATATTTACTCAATACAACTAGCCAGATTATCGATCTAGAAATCTGGTTTACTGTGTTTGGTTTCAATCACGGAAACATCATTGCGACATGAGATGTCACTGTATGTAATTTCTTCTGTCAGTAATTTACCAGTTTCAGACTTAGTATAAAAAGGTCGTCTCGATAGTTCCTCTACGCCCTAGCAAGCAAACTGATGTTTAGCATACCACTAGTCACTTGGATTCAATACAACAATAATTTCTGCTAGCCTAATCCCCAAAGGTTTCCAGTGGCGATCGCTGGAAGAAAAAGTACCATCCCCAGAAACTGCTTGGTAGTCATTGGGGAACTTTTCAGAAGCATTGGGAGCAGCGTCTACTCGTAAAATAAGTTTGCCTTGATAACGGGATAATTTACTACTATCCAACAAAATCGTGCCGCCGTAATCCCACTCCAATCCATAGAGTTTAAAGTTACCTAACTTCTTACGTAATTCGCTTAATGGGGTTCCAACACCAATACCTTCGCGGGTTTTCCAAGCTGAACCCAGATTACGCACATCTAGAGGTTTAGTACGAGTATTATCACTCCAGACTACCAAGAGCGATCGCCCCTGATTTAGATTTAACTGAGTAGCTGCAAAACTACCAATTCCTTCAGCACCAGAGATAGTTTTATCAACCAGATGGGATGCACCAAATAGCTTCACTAAATCTTGCCTGGTGGTTGTGCGTGTTATCGGCCCTACGCTTTCCCCAGGAACAATCAAGATATCTTTTGAGGGTTGCGATTTAGCAATAGTAACTGGATGATTGATTTTCTGCGGTAGTGCAAAGGCTGGATTTGCTGAATAGTTTAGCAGTAAAGCTAAAGTAGCTGTAGCAATGCCTTTGATTGATGAATTCATGGGTTCTATTTAGGGTACCAGAGTATGAGTGAGAAGCATTAAAGAAACAAATCCTTGCTCTTCAATTTTAACTACTACAATTTCCCAATTATGGATTCCCGATTTTCCAAAAATTTTATTTCATCGCTCTAGTTGCGTTGAAAATTGCAAGTATTGCTACTCCCACATCAGCAAAGACAGCTTCCCACATTGTTGCTATACCAAAAATACCCAACCCAATAAATACACCTTTAATTGCTAATGCAAACCCAATATTTTGCCAAACAATTCTGCGGGTTTTTCTGGCGATTTGTATTGCTTCTGCCACTTTTGAAGGGGCATCTGTCATGATCACAATATCAGCAGTTTCTATCGCTGCATCTGAACCTAATCCACCCATTGCCATGCCAACATCTGCTCTAGCAATCACTGGTGCATCATTAATTCCGTCCCCAACAAAGGCAACTTTACCATGCTTGCCAGCGGTACTGAGTAACTTCTCAATGGCATTAACTTTTTCTTCAGGTAATAACTCTGCTTCGTAATTATCTATGCCAAGCTGTTGAGCAATTCGGGAGGCGATTGCTTGATTATCTCCTGTCAACATTACTGTTCTCTCTACACCCATTCGCTTGAGTGCTTGAATAGCTTGTCTAGCATCCTCTTTAAGTTCATCAGCAATGACAATATATCCAGCGTAAATATTATCTACTGCTAGATGAATAACTGTTCCCTCTAACTGGCAATTATCATGAGCAATATTCTCTCTATACAATAGGCGATCGCTGCCTGCTATCACTACCCTATTTTCAACCTTGGCTCTAATTCCATAGCCTGCTATCTCTTCATAATCTCTCACCTCAAATTCATCGATTTTTCCACCATAAGCCTTGCAGATAGATTTAGCAATGGGATGATTTGAGTGTGATTCTACTTTGGCAGCTAATTGCAGTAATTCTTGTTCATTCCAGCCATTTAATGGTACTATTTTGGCTACTTTAAATACCCCTTTAGTTAACGTTCCAGTTTTATCAAAAACAACTGTATTGACTGCATTTAAAGTATCTAAGAAAGTGGAGCCTTTAACCAAAATCCCACGTCTAGCTGCACCTCCTACACCTCCAAAGTAACCTAATGGAATACTGATAACGAGTCCACACGGACAGGAGATAACTAATAAAATTAGGGCACGATAAACCCATTCGGAAGAAGTTGTACCAGAAATGAATAAAGGAGGTAATATTGCAACTGCTAGAGATGTAAAAACTACTATTGGCGTATAATATCGGGCAAATTTAGTAATAAATTTTTCTGTTTCTGCTTTTTTACTTTTGGCATTTTGCACTAAATCTAAAATCTTAGCAATGGAAGATTCATCAAATAGTTTTGTTACTCTAATGCTGAGAACACCTATTTTATTGATCATCCCAGCCAAAACTGTCTCTCCCAGCCTTACTGTTCGCGGTACAGATTCTCCAGTTAGTGCCGATGTATCAACTTGCGAATTACCATCTATAATTTCGCCATCTAAGGGAATCTTTTCTCCAGGCTTAACAACGATAATATCCCCAATATTTACTGTTTCTGGAGATATTTGCTTGAGTTTTCCCTCTATTTGAATATTTGCATAGTCTGGTCGTACTTCTAATAATGCTTTGATGGAATTACGTGAACGACTTACGGCAATATCTTGGAACAATTCCCCAATTTTATAAAATAACATGACTCCGACAGCTTCGGGTAACTTATGAATTGCGATCGCCCCTAATGTCGCGACTGTCATCAAAAATGTTTCGTCAAATACTCTACCTCTGAGAATATTGCGCCCAGCAGTTTTTAAAACACTCCATCCACTTAATAAATAGGCAGGGATGAAAAGCAGATATTCCCCTATCGAATAGAATGTATTGTGTAATTGATCTTCAAAAATTACACCAGGTGCATATAAACATAAAATCACAACCAAAGGCAATAGCTCATTTTTCAGATTGAATTCTCCGCCGTGGTCATGATTATGGTCATGGTTATGATTCTCATGATGATTGTGATCGTGGTGATGATTCTCGTGATGGTCATGTTCACAGTTGGAACAACCTGAAGATTCTGAATGTAGTTTCCGCTTCATTTTTGCTGTTGAGGCTAGTAAATTACTTGATATATGAGCCTGTTTCCAAATGTAATGAAAAAAATAAGTTTTTACAAGTTGATAATTTAAGAACGAGAATCTATATCAAATTTATTGCTAAATATTTATACTATGTTTTGGTTAGAATTAAGATTTATAACCTTGTCAAGATAGCTATAGCAGTTGTCAATTGTATGAAATAATTTAAGATAAAAATTTTGTTCGCAGTGAGCGATTTATCGCTCTGCATCAGATTTTAAAGGGCTAGAGCCACTGACCACGAGGTTTAATTTAATTAAAGTCTTATACTTACATCAAGCAAACAATCACTATCTTGAGAATATACAGCGGATTTCAATTTGCTGAAGTAGACAACTTAGGCTTGGTAGCCAGACATCAAGTCTATTTGACTGCTGAATTCTGCTGTAGCCACTAAATTTGCAATTAAACTCGGTAGATATGGAACTTTCTTGGGTAACACGTGTCAGGCTAGCTATTCTTAGGGGAAATTCACTTGAAGTTTGAAAGTGAATCGAATACCCTAAACTATGTAGACAATTTTCTCAAGGAAATCTATGAACAAAAAAATTCTTTTGAATTTGCTTTCCACTTCCTCAATCTTTGTGTCGATGATGTCTACCCTGGCGGTATTTCATCCTGCCCATGCTAGTACTAGTATTACACAACGATTACTGCATACAGAAGACGGTCGTACCTGTATAACCAACCCACATGGTGGAAAAGATTTTGTGTGCATTCGAGATTCAGAGAGAAAGCAACCGTATACCTCTACACGTTCCGCAACCATTGTCACATCAGTATCAGATCAGAATGTTGCCATGTTGAATTTTACTGATGAAGAAAGCGATGCTGCAATTAAGACATTTGGCTGCGACTGTCCATTATGTATAAATTCTTTGCGTCAGTTGCGCGGTACCGGAAACTTGGTGTACTAAGATTGAATAGCGCTTGTAGCGACTATAACTTCTGTTAGATACATTTGATTAATTACGTATAGAAGATATACGAAACCAAAAAAGCATTTTTAACTACGTACCACTACTATTATTTGGTCAAATCTAAATTCATTGTTGGGGGGTTTTTATTATTACTCCAAACCCCTCAAATTAATGTTGACGAAGAGGATGTACAGAGAGAAAAAGACGCAAAGATGGATAGACGCTCTTAGGCACAGAAATTATTAAATACTCTCTCTGGGTAAGAGCGTCCTATTTATTCAACCACCTCATTCACAGGGAATCTATCAATCAGCTGCATCGCCCGATAGGCATTACGCTGGAAAGAGTCTGGCAAATGGGGAACGTGGGGTATCTGCGATAATAAATCCAACGTCCGGCGTAAAATTCTCACCACGTCCCCTTCATCCAAGGTGGTGTTCTCGCAGAGTTCTATCCACTCCATTCCCAGCGCCCATTGTTCCACTATGGCAATTAACTCAAATTCCAACCATATAGGCAGCGCTACGTTATACCGCCGTTGTAGTTGGAACATTTGGCGGCGAATTCCCCGCAATTTTGCTAAGGCTTCTGCGACTTCATTACTGAGGTCAAAGTTCACCTTACTATCTGGACGGGGGGTTTCCATTACCAAAGCCGCTGCGGCGGCTGCTAAATGGTGTGGGTCTAAGTTGTCCAATTCACCACTAGCAAATACTAAACCCAACCACAATTCATTCTCCCCTCGAATGGCGGCAGCAATTTGCCCTAATTGCGTTGGGACTAAGTTATCTAAAGCGCCAAAGTGTTGCAGAATTGCGATTAAATTCAGAAACTCTTCCCAATGACGTTGTGACTGTTGCTCTACTTGCCCTTGCAACTGTTCGAGTTCGGCTTCTAGTTCGACATAGCGGGCCCGGCGCTTGAAAAGCGTTGCAGCATTGCCTGATTGATGTAGGGGATGAGCTTCTAATTGCTCTTGGACGGCAGCAGTGCGACTGAGTTGTTCTGCTACTTCTGGTGCCAGATGCAAAGATTCTATCGGATCGGGAATACGCACAGCGATCGCAAAGCTTTCTTCGTTACCACGACGCGACTGTCCTGGTTTTAAAGGCATCTCTGGCGGTGGTAGCACATCAGGTGGCACCTCAATTCGCGGTAGTTCGGCATACAAATCGACTACATCCCCTGTGGTTGCAACATACCAGCGGTTATCGTGCCCCAAGCATACCAAGTAAGGAGCTTGACCAGAACCAGGCGATTTTCCCACTAACACTGCGGTTACGGGTGAAGACACTGTGATATTTTTGCCCTTAAGACTCAACAGAGTTCCTGACACTGCAAAGCCCAACATCATCACCAATTCTTCTTGTCGGTCTTCTTGCGCTTGCTCTTGCAAGGTTTTCAATATCTGGCGTTCCACTTTCAGGCGTTGCCGCAATTTCTCATAAATAGCCAGTTCATTTTCATCAACTGCGGCGATTTGCTCATGAAGTTGAGCTAATTGTGTTTGCAGTTCGGCAATCTCATCATATTCTGGCCGTAAATGCAAAGTCGCCATGTACTGCCCAAAACTGCGCTCTATCAGCTCTCTAGTTTGCTCTAGGGTGTGGGTTTGCAGTAAGTTGAGTACCATGCCATAACTAGGCGTAAACTGGCTTACTAGGGGGTCTGGCTTAGATGTTCCCAAATACGCCGCTTCTTTGGCTCCTTCAAAGGGAGTTTGGACTGTCACCACATGACCTTGTTTATCCATCCCCCGACGGCCTGCTCGTCCCGCCATTTGCAGGAATTCAGAAGCGTTCAACAAGCGGTGTCCAGTGTCAGTCCGCTTGGAAAGGGTAGAAATTACCGTTGTCCGGGCGGGCATATTAATTCCCGCTGCTAGCGTTTCAGTGGCGAATACTACTTTAATCAGCCCCTGCTGAAATAGTTCTTCAACCAGTGCTTTCCAAGCAGGCAAAATTCCGGCATGGTGGGCAGCAATTCCCCGGTACAGGGGTGCAATTTGTCCAGAACGCCCGGCTTCAGGATTGCGGGCTAAAAAGTCATCAATCTGTTGCCGTAAAATCTGGGACTCTTCATTATTTACCAGCCATAAATCACCTACTTCCGCCACTGCTTTATCACATCCCCGGCGGCTGAAGATAAAGTAAATTGCTGGTAGCATATCCCGTTGCTCTAACTGGCTAAGGGTAAAAATTATACCAGGAGCTTCAGGTCTACCACTTCTGCCTCTATCCCTTTCTCCCCCTTTCCCCTTCTTTTTCTGAAGGCGGGGGTTAATTTTGGTTTTGCTATCATTCAACAGGGGAAATAACCCCTTAGGATTGCAAAAGTGAAATTCCAGCGGGACTGGGCGAAAATCGGAGTAAATCAGGTCAGTTGGCCCGTGAACGCGATTTAGCCAATCGGTGAGTTGATCGCTGTTGGCAACCGTTGCTGAGAGGGCTGCCAATTGAACTTCACGGGGACAATAGATGATTGATTCTTCCCAAACTGTGCCGCGCTGGCGATCGTTCATGTAGTGGCATTCATCAAGGATCACCGCTTCAACGTCTACTAATGAGATGCCAACTTGCCCAATGGGTGTGCCATAGAGCATATTTCGGAAAATTTCTGTGGTCATCACCAAAATCGGTGCATCTCTGTTAATGGAAGCATCTCCAGTTAACAGTCCGACTTGCTCAAACCCGAATTTTTCTCGAAAGTCACGTAATTTTTGATTCGACAGCGCCTTCAGGGGAGTAGTGTAAAATACACGTTTTCCTCGCGACAGGGCGCGATAAATGGCGTATTCTCCTACTAATGTTTTGCCCGAACCTGTAGGGGCACATACGACTACCGAGCGTCCGGCGTTTAGGGACGCGATCGCTTCTTTTTGAAACTGATCCAGTTCAAAGGGAAATATAGTCCCTAAGTCAAGTTCTGGAGACGGCGCAGGATAATTCACTCAATCACATTTGCAACCAGATTGTTTACTATACTAACGAGTCTTTTGTCAACTTCGTTAATAGTCATTTGTCATTTGTCATTAGTCATTAGTTTTTCACAAATGACCAATGACCCTTACGGGTTCGCCAGTCACTCATGGGGGAAACCCCCAAGACCGCGCTGGCTCACTAATGACTAATGACTCTTTATTATTTTCCCAGCTCTTGCGATCGCTCTGTGGCAGCTTTTACTGCTTCTATTAAAGCTGAACGAAATCCTGCCTGTTCTAGCTTGGCAATCCCCGCAATGGTTGTACCACCGGGACTGGTCACACGATCTTTGAGTTCTGCTGGGTGCATTTTGGTTTCCTGCAACAGTTTCGCTGTTCCCAGTACGGTTTGCAAGGCTAGTTGATTGGCAATTGCTCTAGGTAAACCTGCGGCTACTCCGCCATCAGCAAGTGCTTCTACTAACAGTGCTACGTAAGCCGGGCCGCTACCAGATAACCCTGTGACTGCATCCATCAAGGCTTCTGACACTTCCACCACTTCGCCCACAGCAGAAAAAACTTGCTGTGCTATTTGGTGATGCTTCGGGCTGGTGTATGCACCTGAACAAATCGCGGTAACTCCTGCTCCCACAGTTGCTGGGGTGTTGGGCATTGCTCTAATTACTGGCAATTGCACAAATGCAGCTTCAAGCTGATTTAAAGGCACACCCGCTAAGATGGAAATGATTAGAGGTGAATGTTCTCTATTAAAAATATCAATATCTGCTAATTCTTGAGCGATCGCGCTAAACACCTGCGGCTTTACTGCCAAAAAGACAACTTCTTTGGCTTCGGTGAAAACCTGGCTATTATCTGTCGTCACAGCAACATCGTATTGCTGTTTTAAAAAATCTAGGCGTGAAGATAGCGGTTCGCTAACGATGACTTCTGATGATTGATAAATTCCAAGCGCGATAAGGCGGGATAAGAGTGCTTCTCCCATTACCCCACCACCAATTAAACCAAATTTTATAGTCATTGATCACTTAGTCATTAGGCATTAATCATTAGTCGTTTGTCATTTGTCACTATCATTAAAACCCTGGACAAATGACAAAGGACAAAGGACTAACAACCAATTTAACTTTATTGTGCCATCCGGTTAGTTTCGTTGCCCCAGGTTTGATTTGGAGAACCGGTAGGACGAGAGGGACGTGCTGGTGGTTGTGGTACTTCATGAAGAACGCCACCTTGGGTGCTAACTTGGACACAACTTGGCGTAAACAAAAAGATGCTCTCACCGATGCGCTCTTGATGTCCATCTAGTGCGTAGGTACCACCTGCAACAAAATCTACTGCTCGTTGAGCTTGATCGGGGTCCATGATTGTCAGATTTAATACCACTGACTTGCGTTCTCGCAACGCTTGAATTGCCTGAGGCATTTCTTCAAAGGTGCGTGGTTCGAGTACTAAAACTTCCGAAATTCCGTTAATTGCTCCTGGCATACCAATCACATTCCCCATTGGCTTTGAACCTGCTGCGATATCATCTCCCATTGTAGGCAATGGTTCCCGCCAGCGTCGATTTTGAGCGGCTGTGCTCTCTTGTGGTGCTGGTTGGGGATTTTCTTGCTGATAGAGATTTTGGTAATTATTATCTGTTTCTGGTTCTTCTTCGTAATACTCGTATTCCACTTGCTCATTTAGACCCACAAAGTCTCTGAGTTTGGAAAATATGTTGTTCATTGTGTGTGTACTCTCCTGGTGCGAATAGCCTGTATTGACTTGGCTGAGGATTAATTAAGCTAGGAGCGAATCGCTACATCGGTGGATACTTCAGCAAGTCTCTTGCTATTTGTAACCGATACTACTGGTTTTGGCGATGAACTGACACTTATTGGAAAGGTCTGTGCATCGCCTAAACATAATAATGAGTCAAGATTATATCCTAAGGTTTGTCCGAAGGAAAGTTCTTTACACCCCATTTTCCCTTGGCGATTGCTCTTGTCAATACTATATCCTTTGTTTCCAATTGCACCAGTCTGTTACAAAATTCTTGTCAACAAATCCTGATCTCTATTAATACCGACCTCCAAGGCTAATGATTAATCGGCTAAGAGCGATCGCCAAACAATATGGTTATTAATCGCACCCTCATTGCGCCTACTTGCACTTGATACTCAACTAGAAGAGGGATGTGTAATATGCTTAAGAGCGATCGCCAAACAATATGGTTCCTAATCGTACCATCGTTGCGCCTGCTTGCACAGCCAGTTCGTAGTCGCCTGACATACCCATAGACAAGTGCTGCATTTTAATATGCGACCAGTTTTGCTCCTGGATTTCTTTTGCTAGTTCACGATTGAGATTAAACACATTAAGAATTTCGGAATCATTTAATCCTGAAGGCGGAATTGTCATCAAACCTTGAATTTGTAAACTTTTGTATTGGTTGAGTGTGGGTAAATCAGCCAAAATATCTCGCATACTCCAACCAGACTTGGTGGGATCGGGGAGAATTTTCACTTGCAGGCAAACCTGGGGACTCACTCCTAGCTGTTGCGCCAATTGATCTAAGCGCTGTGCCAGCTTCAAGTTATCGACGGAGTGAATCCAATGGAATTGCTCGATGGCTTTTTTGGCTTTATTGCTTTGCAAATGTCCAATAAAGTGCCAGGTAATATCCGGTAAGTCTTGCAACTCGGCTTGTTTGCTGGCGGCTTCTTGGATACGACTCTCCCCAAAATCACGAATTCCTGCGGCATAGGCAGACCGAATGGCCTGGACAGAAACTTGCTTGCTAACAGCAATCAATTTGACTGAAGTTGGCAGTGAGGAACGAATGGTAACAATACGTTCGGAAATCGAACTATTCATTGGAAGGTGCGTTGGAAAACACTCTGAAGCTGATCGTACTCCTGAGATTGCCCACTGCGCCGCAGGGTACGTAAGCGATTTTCCAACATCATTCTAGCCTCAGTACGTCCTAGAGACTGGAATTTAACACCTTTAACGTCATTTGCGACCAAAAAAAATAAGCGCTGGGCATAAAGTGTGGTGAACAAATCCTGGTTCTCATCAACCATACAGATTTTGTAGAGTAAACCCCAAGTTGGATGGTTTATGTAAGTTTCTGCGTTTTCTGGATTCATTTAAGAGTCAAGGTGTAGTCAAGGTGGGAGTATGTATATCTTTTCGCAGTGAATTCCAAACATTCAGACGATAATACCAACATTCGTCAGAATATTTGCTTAAAATGCGAAACTGCGGTTACGAAGACCTTGATCTAGTTCCTAATGGGCAGATGAAGCTAGTGGTAGTGAAGCGAAATGGTACAACAAAAGCCGCGAAGCGTTGATTCAGAGAGTAGAGGCTGGTCGATAAACTTCACCATCTGCTTTGGTGACTTCGATTTCCCAATCTGTAAGGACAACGCACAAAATAGTCCTGATCCTCTTGTTAAAAGTTCGGCGTGGCAAGGAAAAACACCCTTTTGAAGTTTCCAACGGCAATAGCGAACTTTTTAACTTCTTTCTATACTGCCACAACTGTCGCCCAATGGCGCAAAATCGTAATTGGGGAGTGGGGGGATAAGGGAGCAGGGGGAGCAGAGGGAGCAGGGGGGGCAGGGGAGACAAGGTGACTTGAGTGAGAACTTGTAACAAGTCTTTCCCCATGTCCAATGCCCAATGCCCTATTCCCTATTCCCTGATTGAGGATCTAGCATTTTTAGGGCTACAAGTTGTGCCTGAGCTTTGTGCAGAGATTCATACCATTCTCTCTCAGGATTGCTGTCTGCCACAATTCCTGCGCCAACTTGTCCCCAGACGATGTTATGTGCTGAGTGCTGGGAGATGATTCTTGAGTGGGGAGACGAGGAAGATGAAAAAGAATTTACTTCCCCTGCTCCCCCTGCCTCCCCTGCTCTCCCTGCCTCCCCTACTCCTCCACCTTCTTGAGACGCGGGAGCTAGTAACAGGGTGCGGATTAAAATATTTAAATCCAAATGACCACGCCAATCTAAATAGCCACAGGAACCGTAGAATAAGCTGCGCCGCATAGGTTCTAATTCTTCAATAATTTCCATGCAACGAACTTTGGGACAACCTGTGATTGTGCCGCCTGGGAACGTGGCGCGAATCAAATCAATGGTAGTGTATTCGCCTTTTAAAATACCTTTGATGTTGCTGACAAGATGCATCACATGGCTATACCGCTCAATTGTTAGCAATTCGTCAACAGTAACCGTTCCCCATTCACAAACTCGCCCTAAATCATTGCGTTCCAAATCTACTAGCATGATGTGTTCTGCACGTTCTTTGGTGTTGCTGAGTAAATCTTGTGCCAGTTGCATATCTTGTTCTGGTGTAGCACCACGCGATCGCGTTCCGGCGATCGGTCTGGTTTGGGCTTGCCGATTTTGCAACAGTACCAATCGTTCCGGCGAACAACTGATCACTTCCCCCCAAGGCGTCTGCCAATAGCTGGCAAAAGGAGAAGGATTGATTTTTTGCAAGGCTTGGTAAATTTCCCAGCCAGAAGCCGATGTAGATGCTTGAAATCGCAATGAAAGATTTGCCTGAAAGATGTCTCCAGCTTGAATATATTTTTTCGCCTGGTTTACAGCTGTTTCATAATCTGATTGCGATGTCAAAAACAGAGGAGGCGAAGAAGACACGGGGACGTGGAGACAGGGAGACACGGATAATTTTTTCCTCGCGTCTTCGTTTGTTAATTTCTCCTCTAACTCATCGAGTCCACTTGCATGACTGGCGGCTAGCCAAAGAAGTTGTTGCGCGTGATCCAAGACTGCAAAATAATCTGGCTCATACCAAAAAGCTACAGGAAATGGCAAGGGATCAATTTTCTGACGGGGTAACTGTTCAATTTCCCATGCGACATCGTAGCCTAGCCAACCCAACCAACCGCCGATGAAGGGGAGATGGGGAGGTGGGGGAGATGGGGAAGTAGGGGAAGCAAATGCTATCTCATCCCCCTCATGTCCCACTACCCCTTGCTGTAATAACTTTTCTAGAAAGGGGAAAACCTCCCCTACTTCTGGTGTCCACATCTGGGGAATGCCATCGACGATGCGAGGAGCGCCTGCACAGATAGAATATCGGCTGAGTTGGGGATGATCGATTGGCGTTGGGTAGGGACTTTCCAGTAAGGTAGCAATTCCCGGTGCGGCGGTGGGGCGAAAAAGAGCAGCAAAAACTTCCGAACCTGTGCGCTTTTCTAAGGGTAGCGATCGCCAATACCAAGCCTTGGTCATACTGTTTAAAAGCTTTGTCAATAGTTAGTTGACAGTTTTCAGCAGTGAGTACAAATAACTACGACTACTGACCACTGACAAAATGCAATTACCTTTTACCTCTTACCATTTTCTCAATGCAAAATTAGACCTGAGTTCCTATAGCTAGCCGTATTCCCCAGAATAAGATTAAAGTTGCAATAGCAAGCCAGTCACGCCCTTTTAATCTTAAGTCGTGCCACTGCACTCGATGCTCATTGGGACTGGTAAAACCCCGCACCATCATTGCATTCGCCATTTGATCGGCTCGTAAGAGCAGATTTTCTAACAATCTCTCTGCGACTGTCATCCAAACCTTGAATGCTCCTTTCAATCCCAGCTTTTTCCAATTAATTGCCCTCGTCATCACGGAGCGAAATAAATTTTGCACTTCTTCTAAAACTAGGGGGATAAAGCGCAAGGACAAGGTTAAAGTTAAAGCAATTTCTGTGACAGGCAACTTGAAGCGTCGCAAGGGTTGCATTAAGCTTTCTATTCCAGATGTAATTTCTTCTGGTGCGGTTGTCAGCAGATACAGGTTGGTGCTGTAAATCACGGTAAATATAATTGTACTCAAGCGTACTGCCAAGTCCAAGGAGCGGCGAGTCACTTTGACTGGGCCTTTGTGAAATAGCACGTAGCTGTATTTTTTGTTTTCAACTACTTGCTCTTGAACAAGATTATTAGAGTTTGCTGGCTGGGTTAATATTTGTTCATTAGCTGGCAGGCGTGGCTGATAATCTACACCCATTCCATCAGGACTGATAGCTGCGATCGCTAACACAAAAAACGATAGCATTAACAGCCAACCCATTTGCTGCTGCCATACTCGTCGGGGAATTCTAGCAATCAAGGTGGCAAGAATCAATGCCACCACTAGCAATACACGCCAAAAGTTGTTAGCCAAAACATAGCTTGTTAGAAAACTCATCAACCAGGCGAACTTGACTCGTGGATCGATTTTATGCAGCCAAGTTTGGGGTTGTTCTAAATAAAGTCCAAGTGGCAGCGATCGCAATAAATCCATTTTAGAGTTAAGAGTTAATAATTAATAGTTAGAAGTTTTGACTTTAACTCATAACTCCTGTATAGACGCGATTAATCGCGTCTCTTTTAACTCAATTTGACGCGAGTTGCTCTATTAACGTTACCACTTTCGGCATCACGAACTTTTTTGCTCCGCCATAGTAAAATAATTGGCGTGCCCTTGAATCCTAGCTGTTGCCGGAATTGGCGTTCAATGTAGCGGCGGTAGTTGTCGTTGAAGCGTTTGGAATCATTGACAAATAGAGCGATCGTTGGTGGTTGGCTACTTACTTGTGTACCATAGTAAATCTTGCCTTGACGCCCACCACGGGATGCTGGCGGTGAATGCCAACTGACGGCATCTGTTAAGACTTCGTTAATAACTGATGTGCTGACACGGCGTTTGTGTGATTCAGCCGCTGTTTTCACCAATTCGAGAATTTTTTCTACCCGTTGTCCTGACAAGGCACTCACAAAGATTGTTTCTGCCCATTCAGTAAAATGTAACCGTGATTGCAGAGTTTTTTCGTAGTCGTAGATTGTGTAAGAGTCTTTTTCGACGGCATCCCACTTATTCACGACGATGATGCAGGCTCGACCTTCTTCGATAATCCGCCCAGCTAATTTTTGGTCTTGCTCAGTGACTCCATCTACGGCATCTATTACTAATAAAACCACGTCAGCACGGCGAATAGCTTTGAAAGCACGGTTAATACTAAAGAATTCTGTGCCGTATTCTATGTGTTTCTTTTTGCGAATACCGGCGGTGTCAATCAAACGGTAGGTTTGTCCATCTCGTTCGATTACGGTATCAATAGCATCACGGGTTGTGCCGGAAATTGGGCTGACAATTGCCCTTTCTTCCCCAACAAAAGAATTGAGTAAGCTGGATTTGCCCACATTCGGACGTCCCACAATTGCTACTTTGATTTCATTAGTTTCTGGGATGTCTTCAATAGCAGGTATATGATTTATTAACTCGTCGAGTAACTCTCCTGTACCACTGCCATGAATCGCGGAGATGGGGTAAGGTTCGCCCAATCCCAATTCCCAAAATTCGGCTGCTTGCATTAAGCCTTGTTCTGGAGATTCACATTTATTTACAGTTAGTAGCACAGGTACACGTTGTTGACGCATCCATTCGGCGATTTCTAAATCTGCCGATGTGGGGCCTGTTTGACCATCTACTACAAAAATAGCGGCACACGCTTCTGCAAGCGCTGTCATTGCCTGTTGGCGAATCAGTGGTAAAAATTCGGTATCATCATTAAAAACTAAACCACCAGTGTCTACCACTAAAAATTCGCGACCATTCCAGAAAGCTGGCATATAAGTGCGATCGCGTGTCACTCCTGGTTCATCATGGACAATCGCCGTTTGTTCCCCGGCGAGTCGATTAACCAGGGTGGATTTGCCCACATTTGGGCGTCCGATAATTGCAACAATTGGCAGTGCCATAAAACCAGGGTAAGTGAGAGACGTAGTATATCACGTACTTACATTTTACTCACTTTAAACTTTAAGTTTTAATAATTTCCCAATTATTCTGAAGCGATCGCCAGCCTTGGGCAATTAGTGGAGATTTGGTAACTAAAAATTCGCCGTCAGTAATCCCTACTCTCAAGTTGGACTTAGATAAATTTGCTCCAAATAATTCGTAATTCCCCAATCTCAGAGCGGCAAGCTACATTCTTAGAAATAAAAAAAGGTAGGAAATCCTACCTTTTACCCAAAAAAAGCATTTTGTAACCAAATACCAAATTAAATATCACACATGCTTTTGACGTGTCTATTGCAAACCTATGACGAAGGTGTGACGCTTAATTTGTAGTTGATTTCGCAATTACTCCCAGTTGCAACCCAGGTGGATAACTTCCTTCTTCCTTAATGCGCTTAATTTCAGTATCGGTTATCCGCAAATTTAACTTTTGTGCCAATGTCCGCACGATATCTCCTCGATCAATTACACCAGCGACAGCACCAGCGGGAGAAAGCACGGTAATTCGAGGTAACTGCTCATTTTCTAGCTTATTAATTACCTCAGCTATTGATGTTGATTCCCCAACAGTAGGTATTTCTGTAAGCGGATGCACAATGTTGTGTAAAGTTTGGGTTTCCCATTCACTCCTTTGGGTTAAACGGAAATCGTCAATGGAAACTAGACCCCGGTAACGTCCATCAGATGCAGCAAAATAAACCTGTGAGGGAGCGGTTTCTAAGAGGTATAAATCGGCAAAGGAACGTAATGTCTGGTCAGCATCAACAACGCGGAAGTCACGAGTCATCGCATCGGTTGCCACCACTTTGAGTAGGCTTTCTTGCAATGTAGTCACATTGTCATAGGTGTTGGCGTTGCGGACAGCAAACCAACCTAATAGCGCAATCCACAAACCAAGTACTAACTCTCTAGTCAAAAAATCTACAACAAATCCTAAAGCGATCGCAGCATAACCCAATATTTGCCCAGCCTTTGCAGCCCAGTGTACAGCTTGAAAACGATTACCTGTTATTTGCCATAGTGCTGCTTTTAACACTTGCCCCCCATCTAAAGGTAAACCGGGAATCAGGTTAAATAGAGCCACCACCAAGTTAATTCTCGCTAAATCTCCGACCATTACACTGAGTGGACTAGTATCAGGGATCACGATAACTATCAGCCGGAGCAGAAAAAATAGTATGATACTCACCAATGGGCCAGCGATCGCTACTTGAAAGGCTTTGAAAGGAGTTTTAGATTCTTCTTCAATCGCAGCAATCCCGCCAAACATAAATAGGGTAATTGAATTAACTCTAATGCCTTGCGATCGGGCTACTAAGCTATGACCCAACTCATGTAGCAACACCGAAGCAAATAGCAACAGTGCCATGACTATTCCAGCACTCCAAGCTATAACAGTTCCCCATTCCTGATAAGCTACCCCAAAGTTGAGAGTTGCCAACGCTAAAATTACAAACCATAACGGGTCTAAAAACAAGGGAATTCCAAATAAATACCCAATTTTCCAATTTGTTTGCATTACATTGTCCTAAAACTAGATATCGCCAGTAGTTCCTCTACTGCAATATTTGCGTATAAACTTATACATATATTTCTGAACATCAATTCGGTAGTGCCGAGTTATGAAATGCTCTTATTTCTAGAATAGACAATTAATGCTTGTGAGCAAAACTCTAGAGTGGGGAATGGGGCACTTGTACTGAGCGGCTCGTGCCGAGCGTATCGCTAAAGCGAAAGCTCCGCTAACGCGTAGCGTCTCGCAGAGAAGCCGAGGTAAGCCGTAAAGCCTCCGGCATAGCTACGCTTAGGGCGCAGCCTCTCCAAGAGTTGTATTGAGCATTGGGAATGATGAGTTAGGAGTTAGGAATTATCGCCTCTACTCCTCTGCCCCTCTGCCTCTCCACTCCCTAGTAGTCAGCTGGGAAAAATAAAGTTTAGATAATGCCGAGATTAGTCAATCCCAAAACCGTACCAACACCAATCAGGTGACCGGCACTCATTGCGGCGAGGAATGTAGCGACACTGGGATTATTGAACAGCGACGGAAAGGGCAAAGGCATCTTAGGTCCAACATGAGGATAGCGAATTGTCCGAGGAATAATCAAAAGGCATAATAGACAAGCGCCACTAATAATTGCCGCTTCAGTCCAGTTCCATGTGGTGCCAGTGTTGGGTACAGTGGCTTGGACTGCTAATAACATTGATGACATCATGGTTCTTTCTCCTGCATGAATTAACTGAATAAGTCTTAGAGAGGGGATTAATCCCATCTCTAAAGCCACGTAAATCCTCAGCTGATGAAGTAGTTGAATCCTCTCTCAATGGGAAGGTTAATACCTCCCTCATCAGTTAGAGTGACTACACAAAAGCTGACTGGCTAATGCTTATGAGTTATCTTGCTGGAGAAAGAACCAAAATCGTTTTTAGGAGTTTTGTATTGATCGCGGCGTTACTTATAACGCCTCTGTCATCGCAAAACTACAGACGACCGATGTTAGTCAGTCCTAAAACGATACCAATGCCGATAATATGACCGAAAGCCATCGCACCAACAAATGTTGGAATGCTGACGGGCAGGATAGGGAGCTTGGGGCCAACTAAGGGTTTTTCAATCCTAGTACTTAGCAAAAGCACTACTAAGCTGCTGATGCTGATGATGATCCCTACTGTAGGATTCCACGCAGGTGTTGCGGGAACAGATCCAGCTGCTGCTAGTAAAATAGATGAAATCAAGCTTTTGTCTCCTAAAATGTAGACCTACAAAATTATAAAATTACCAAGGCACAAAAGTTTTACAGATAGTTTAGACTTTTTCGATGATTATTTTAAATTTGTTAGATTTTCATGCGCGTTAAAATTTGCGGCATCACTCAACCACAGCAGTCTATAGCGATCGCCTCTCTGGGCGCAACGGCACTAGGATTTATTTGTGTACCAACCTCACCTCGCTATGTTACTGCATTGCAAATTCGGGCAGCAGTTGCAGAACTTCCGCCAAATATTGACACAATTGGTGTTTTTGCCAACGCTAGTGTCCTTGAAATCAGTCAGATAGTTGTTGATTCTGGGTTGACTGGTGTCCAGTTACACGGAGATGAATTACCAGATTTTTGCTACCAATTACGTCAAGCTTTACCCAATGTCGAAATTATTAGAGCCTTAAGAATTCGAAGTCTTGAGCATCTTGACACAGCGGCTGATTACACAAAATATGTAGATACTTTACTACTTGATGCCTACCATCCTGAACAACTTGGTGGTACAGGCAAAACCTTAGATTGGTCAATGCTAGAGCAATTTAACCCCAATTGCCCCTGGTTTTTAGCTGGGGGACTAACAGCAGATAATATTGTCGAAGCTCTAAGTCAGGTTAGTCCTAGCGGCGTTGATTTATCTAGTGGTGTAGAACGCGCACCTGGAGATAAGGATTTAGATAAAGTAGCACTTCTATTTCAGAGTCTAAAAAACATTGATTTACTTAGAAGTTAGGAGTGATAAGTTGTAAATTAACTCCTAACTTCTAATTCAGCACTTAAAAGAACGCTGGTTGGTGGCGAATTAAGTTAAAAAATTCTTCACGAGTTTTGTGCTCATCTTGGAACACACCAACCATTGCGCTAGTGACAGTCCAAGAACCTGGTTTCTGGACGCCTCGCATCACCATACACATGTGGCTAGCTTCCATCACAACGGCTACGCCTTGAGGTTCCAGAATGGTCTGAATTGCTTCGGCAATTTGGCGGGTTAACCTCTCCTGCACTTGTAAGCGACGGGAATACATTTCAACAATGCGGGCCAGCTTACTTAGTCCCACAACTTTTTGGTTGGGGATATAAGCAACATGCGCTCTACCCATAAATGGCAGCATGTGGTGTTCGCACAGACTAAAGAAATTAATATCTCTAACTAATACCATCTCGCTATGCCCTTCATCAAAGATGGCATCGTTAACGAGTTCTTCAAGGGATTGGGTGTAGCCACTGGTAAGAAACCGCATTGCTTCGGCCACTCGCTTGGGTGTTTTGAGGAGTCCTTCGCGTTCGGGGTCTTCGCCAACTCCCAATATTAGTGTCCGCACGGCGTCCTTCATTTCCTCCAGCTGTTCCTCTTTTGGCGGGAACACATCCGCTTGTCGCCCGTTATGGGTGTTGCGATCGGGTCTAGGAGTTATGGCTTCTGCCAAGTCGGGAATTAGAGGTGATTGAGAGAAATTGGAACCGTTGGAACTAGCGATAGTCATGATTGAGTCTTGGTTATGGTTTAGTCATTAGTCATTGGTCATTAGTCATTGGTCATTAGTCATTTGCAAAAGACAAAGGACTAAGGAATAAGGACTAATTAGAGTGCGCCAGCACTGGGCATCAGGGTCAATTCATCAATAACTGCCTGTTGTGGTAACAGAACCGTGTAAAGAATTGACTCAGCCACAATTTCCGGGGTTAACATTTTGGAACGGTCTAAGTTGGCATGGACTGTTTCTGTATCCCACAGTTCGGTATTGACTGCACCAGGACAGATAGCTGTGACACGAATGCCGTGGGTGCGTTCTTCTTGTGCCAGGGTTTGAGAGAGGGCAATCAAACCAGCTTTGCTGACACTGTATGCTCCCCAACCGGGAAAGGGTTGCTTGGCGGCAATTGAGGCGACGTTGATAATTGTGCCTGTGCCCCGATCGCGCATTGAAGGTAAAATCCCCACAATGCACTGAAACACGCTAGTAAGATTCAAGTCAATTACCTGCTGCCAGCCTTCTAGGGGGATTTCGCTCAAAGTAGCTGTATAAGCTATGCCAGCATTGTTTACCAGAATGTCTATATCACCAAAGTCAAGGGCGATCGCTTGGATCTTTTCTTTTACTTCGGAGATCCGCGCTAAATCGACAGCGTAAGCTTTCGCTTCCACCCCAGTATGCTCGACTGCTTCTCTTACCGCCTCCAACTTGTCCCAAGAACGGCTGACTAAGGCGACATCTATTCCCGCTTTCGCAAAGGCTAAAGCCGTTGCTTTCCCAATTCCACTACTTGCCCCTGTAATCAGGGCGCGTCGTTTTTGCTCAACACTCATAGTGTCTCCCAATTTTTTGGCAGTTCCCAAAGCCTATTACCACCCAATTATTTACATTTCTCGGTTTGGATAGATTAAAGGAATCTAAAAATCTGATGATTTCCATTAAGCAACTGCTATAATGCAGTGCAATAGTAGGTAGATTGTGAGTTTTACCAGTGAAGACAACAAATAGTCGCCTGGAAAACCACGCCGTACACTC
This sequence comes from Nostoc sp. ChiQUE02, assembly GCF_034531305.2. NCBI lineage: Bacteria > Bacillati > Cyanobacteriota > Cyanophyceae > Nostocales > Nostocaceae > Nostoc > Nostoc sp. ChiQUE02. The sequence continues at coordinate 186,468 of NZ_JAVRBN020000007.1, read as the reverse complement.
AAATTAGATTACTTAATAATACAAAATCCACTCAATCAAGTTGAGTAGATTTACCAAACATGCAAATGCCTATGGCTAGATTGTTAAAAATCTTTAAGCACATAGGCAATTATAGCATTGCTGCTTGGCTAATCAATCATTATCCAGTGTCTAATGGGCAACTTCTGTAAAAACACCAATTTTGCGGAATTTTTCATAGCGCAGTTGGCGGCGTTCTGGAGCGGTTAAACGATTGAGTTCGTCCAAATTTTCTAGCAGCACTTGCTTGAGAGTGGTAGCGGCTTTTAAAGGATCGGAATGAGCGCCACCAGTGGGTTCAGGTAGTATTTGGTCGATAATTCCCAACTTTTTCAGGTCGTGGGAAATAATTTTCAGAGCAACGGCGGCTTGGGGAGCCTTACCAGCATCTTTCCACAAGATGGCGGCACAGGCTTCGGGAGTAGCGACAGTATAAACGGAGTGTTCAAACATGAGTAGGCGATCGCCTACGCCAATACCGAGTGCGCCACCGGAACCACCTTCACCAATGACTGTGCAGATAATTGGCACATCTAAGCAGAACATTTCCCGCAAGTTGTAAGCGATCGCTTCTCCTTGACCTTGGTGTTCTGCTTCTACCCCAGACCAAGCTCCCGGCGTGTCGATAAAAGTTAGTATCGGCATACTAAACTTATTAGCGTGTTCCATCAACCGCATGGCTTTGCGGTAGCCGCCAGGGTAAGGCATTCCAAAGTTACGGGCAATATTGTCTTTAGTATCGCGACCTTTTTGATGACCTAACATCACCACAGGTTGTCCACTCAGACGACCGACACCACCAACTAAAGCCGGATCGTCACCACCACAGCGATCGCCATGCAATTCCATCCATTCATCACTAATAGCCTGAATGTAATCGAGAGTACTGGGGCGACGCGGATGACGAGCGACTTGCAATCGCTGGGACGGGGATAGACTAGTGAAAATTTCCTCACGCAGTTGCATAGCGCGTGCTTCTAGTTGACGAATTTGACCAGAAACATCGACGCCATTTTCTTCTGCAAGTTGCCGAATTTGATCAATTCGGGTTGCGAGTTCTGCTAAGGGTTTTTCAAAATCTAACAGTAGCGGTTTACGCTCGGTAGTTGCCATCGTAGGGGTTATGAATTACGAGTTATGAGTTATTTATCCTTTGTCTTTTGTCAGTTGTCCTTTGTCAGTTGTCCTTTGTCATTTGCAAATAACAAATGACCAATGACTAATGACCAATGACTAATGACAAATGACCAATGACTAAACCAGCAGCGGTCTAAATCCATGTTTTACTGATACTCGACCAATCTGCTCCATTTTGTCTACGGTAATCTGATTCCGTCCCCACGAAAAGTTCGTGTATAACTTCTCAAATTCCAGCAGCATTGATTCGGCAAAACAAGCAAACAACTGGCGGGCTGGCACGTCCATATTGACGATTTTCATAATTTTCCAGTCAATATCCAGGGAATGCTCTACAATTCCACCATTTAACACGTGTACACCAGGATGCTGAATTTTCGTCGCTAAGTTTTTAGGATAGCCACCATCAATCAACAAGCAGGGTTGTTTTAAAGTGGTGGAGTCAATTTCCACGCCTTTAGGCATACTGGCAACCCAAACTACCACATCAGCTTGGGGTAGTGCTTCTGTCAAACCCATGATTTTTCCCCGCCCCAGTTCGCCTTGCAACTCTTTGAGACGTTCTTGATCGCGGGCGATCAACAAAAGTTCTTGGACATCTGTTTTCGCATCTAGCCAGCGTGTAACTGCACTACCAATATCCCCAGTTGCACCACAGATAGCAACAGTCGCTTTTGATAGATCAATTCCCAGTTGTTTTGACGCTTCTTCCACCTGCTTACAAATAATGTAGGCAGTATGCGTGTTTCCTGTGGTGAAGCGCTCAAACTCTAGTTTAATGTTGCGGACTTGGCTAAACTGCTCTAACTTAAAATTTTCAAAAATAATCGAGGAAAATCCGCCTAAAGCTGTGATGTTAATACCATGCTTCTGTGCATGGGCCATGGCGTTGAGGATTTTGCGCGTTGCGGCTTTGATGCGGCGACTAGCTAGCATTTCCGGCAAAAAGCAAGATTCTACATACCGTCCTTCAATTTGTTGCCCAGTTACACTGGTGACAATAATACTATCGACAATTTGCGGTGGGGCGCTGCACCAAAAATCTAGCCCTTGATCCGCGTATTCTGGGTATCCCAATTCTTGAGCTACCGCTTGAGCGTGTTCTAAACTAGTCAGATGTCCAATTAGACCAAACATGTAGTGATTATTAGGCTTATTCTGTCTTGAGCGCGTGGAATTTAGTAGAGTTGGGAGTTAGGAGTTAGGAGTTCTGAGTTCTGAATTTCATCTACTCAGCACTCAGCACTCGTTACTCAGCACTCTTTTAAACGGCTATGAGTCCATAGGCTGACAAGCGCATAATATCGCGAGTCGTGAAACCGATGTTACTTAATGCTTCACCGTACTGGATCATGAAATCTTCTACCAAAGCATCTTTTTCCATTGCCATTGTGTGAGCATCACCCTCGACTTGGTTGAGCATTCTCCAGACGATGGGTAGGTTCTGGCGATTTGCAAGTTCAAGTTCAGCTTTGGATTCTGTAAAATGTTCTTTCAACCAAACTTCTCCAAAGTTGAGGTGGCTATATTCTTCTTTTACTACTCCCTCAGTGATTTTGCGGGCAAAAGCATCGGCGACTGGGATGTAAATGTTGTATGCTGCGATCGCAAAACATTCAATAATTAAAGACTGAATCAACAGACAAGTAACTACCTTCCCTTGCGCCGCCGCCGTTTGGAAATTTTGGTGTAGTCCAGAGAAAAACTCCTTGGCAAATTCCAAATCTGGGGTGACTTCCAAATTACGCCCACAAGCTTCAAATCCCTTTTTATGGCGGCTTTCCATCTTGGATAGGCGAATCAATTCATCATGAGATTCTGGCAGCAGTTGGGCTAGTGTGATGTAATTCTCATGGGCTTCTTGTTCCCCTTCAATTACGATCGCATTAATCCGACTATAAGCATCTTTGTATGTTTCGCTTTTGAAGTCTAATTCTTTAAATTGGTCTGCAAGCTGCTGCATGGTTATGTTTACTCCTGTAAATCTGAATTATTTGACACCAGGATTCAATTTACCCTATGAACTGAGGGTAACAATCACTGTGGTTTAATTTAACTTAACAAGTAACTATGTTTATAGATTAACTGTTGCTGGGGGCGATGCTCTAGTCCTAGCGAAACAAATGCTTTGCAGCTCAAGTTATGTCCAAACCAAACCCGAATCTGAAATCTGGTAATCTTTTGAGCCTAGTAGTGTTACTACTAGGGGCATTTATCGTTCTACTACCGTTGTTTGTGGTCTTTCTCACCTCCTTTGCACCAACCGCCGCCAGCCCAGAAAATTTGTCCAAAAATAACTGGTCTTTAGCAAATTACCGCGTTGCATGGCAACAGGGAAAATTTTTGCTGGCGTTTGCTAATTCTACCTTGGTAGCGATCGCTGTGACGGCGTTTCAGATTGTCACTTCCGCTTTAGCTGGTTACGCCCTAGCACGGTTGAAGTTTCGGGGACGCCAAGCACTGCTATTGGTCGTTTTAGCAACTTTGGTGATTCCTTTTCAGTTATTGGTGATTCCTATCTTTTTGGTTTTGAAGTGGGGATACCTGATAAATACATACTGGGCGCTCATTTTACCCACTGCGGTCAACGGATTTGGGATTTTCTTGTTACGTCAGTATTTCCAGACAATTCCTGTGGAGTTAGAGGAAGCCGCGGCTATAGATGGGGCGAACCGACTACAAATTTTATGGCGGGTGATATTACCTTTAGCCCGTCCGGCGTTGGTGACACTGTTTTTGTTCACCTTCATCGGCGAATGGAATGATTTGTTTAAGCCTTTGGTATTTACGACACGACCAGAACTAAGGACGGTGCAGCTGGCGTTGGCTGAGTTTCAAGAGCAATTTACGAATAATTGGCCTTTGATGATGGCGGCGGTGACAATAGCGACAGTTCCAGTGATGGTATTATTCCTCATCGGTCAGCGTCAGTTTATTCAGGGTATTGCCACGACGGGAATTAAGAATTAGCAATGAAACTGTAGGAATTTGAGATTTTAGATTTTGGTGAAGCATGAAGCAAGTAACGACAGGCACTTAAGCTGTCGATGCGTTGGCGTAGCCCACCATACCTTAATCTTAGAGATTTTTAACAATAAATAAATTATCCAATCTTATAGGGTGGGCGAGACACCCACCGCACAAGTAGTTAGATATTGTTTTATTTAGAAATCCCTTATAGATCATCAATACTTAAAGTAAATCCAGCAGAAAAATATTAAGTTTTGTAACGCTATGCATAATTGTTCCTAGCCAAGCCGAATCAACAATCATACACATCCTGTAGGAAATGGAAACAGTTATGAACTCTGAAACATTACAGCAGTTAAAAGACGAGATTCAACAGAAATTACTTGAAAGCGTTCATAACGCTGACTTATACTCAGTGCTTCAAAAGTACGGAGTATTAGATGATAGAGCTTTGACCGTTCAGTGGGAGTGTAATCTTGACCCAAATAAAATCAAATCTGGTAATGCAGTTAATGAACAGCAACCTAATGAATTATTGCCAGCAACCCCAGGAGAAACAGAACAGGCAATTGTGCTAATGCAAAAATCATGGTGTATCCCTTGCCCTTCAACTGGCAGTCCTCTCGGCTGTAACTGCTAAATAATTTAGTAACGTACTATTTATCTCGGTGCGTTACTTTCAAAATATTAATTTTTGCCATCTGTCATCTATAGTTGACTTACTTCCTATGTATCATACTTAAGTTTGCTAAAGCAAAGAGGTGCAATATTAAGTATGAATAATTTTTGGTACAGCTTTAAAGGTCTAGGAATTGCAATAAGTGGTGCGGTAGTTTTGTCTACAAACTCTGCTATTGCTCAAATTGACCAAAACATCAATCTACCTAAGAATTATGGCGTTACAGCACAGGACAATATCGAAATAATTCCAGGTAGCACCCAATATAAAACTAATCTGTCTAAAAGTTTAAATGTATGGTGTATTCCTTGCCCCTCAACTGGTAGCCCTTTAGGCTGTAACTGCTAAATAATTTAGTTTCCGTACTACAAAAAGTTTATTCCAATAATTATAAGAATGCTGAACTTTGCATTTACTAGTTAGGCTAAAAAGATAATCCTAAGTATCACCATACCTAATTAGCAAAGAGCAGTATGTCAATATAGTCTTATTTTTTGGGTGCAAGTTTGTAATGTCTGGATACCGAAGCAGTTGGTGCTGGGAGTTAGGAATAGTGAGTACTTTAGCAATTGCTGGAGTGCTCACTTTCTTTGAGAGTTTTGCCTTAGCCCAAATACAAAAGGATGACACCCTTGGATCTGAAAGTTCAATCATTACACCAAAGCTAATCGATGGTCAGCCTATAGACCAGATTGATGGTGGGGCAGTTCGTGGAACAAACTTGTTCCACAGCTTTGAACAGTTTTCTATCTCTGCGGGAAGGACAGCGCATTTTAACAATGCAATAAATATTCAAAATATCATCAGTCGGGTGACAGGCAATTCTATTTCTAATATAGATGGCATTCTGAAAGCTAACGGCACAGCCAACCTGTTTCTGATTAATCCTAATGGCATTGTTTTTGGGTCTAATTCTTCTTTAAATATCAGCGGTTCATTTGTGGCAAGTACGGCGAGTAGCTTGAATTTTGCTGATGGTACAAAGTTTAGTGCTACATCTCCTCAAACTACACCTTTACTGACACTAAGTGTTCCCATTGGTTTACAATTCGGCGCAACTGCGGCTCCCATCCGCAATCAATCCCAAGCCAAACCAGATGGTGCAGTTAATATCTTCAGACAAGGCGTTGGTCTACAGGTGCAGCAAGGCAAAACCTTGGCACTTATAGGCGGCGATATCACGCTAGAGGGGGGAAATATCACCGCAAAAGACGGAAGAGTTGAGTTAGGAAGCGTAGCAGGTAATAGTCTGGTCAGTTTAAGTCCGACAAACCAAGGTTGGACATTTGGATATGAAGGTATTCAAAATTTCCAGAACATCGAACTAATCCAGTTAAATAAAATTCGATCTACTGTAGATACTCATGGAGAGGGTGGCGGCAATATCCAGGTGCAAGGCAGGCTTGTGCGGGTAGCTGGCAGTTTCCTAATTCTAGTTAATCCCTTTGAAGTGCAACCAGGAGGGAATTTGACAGTGAACGCCTCAGAGTCTGTAGTACTTGAACAAGACTCGCAACTGTTTACTCAGAGTTTCTCCAACGCAAACTCTGGAAACATAAATGTCAATACTAAGAAGTTGGTGGTCAAAAGTGGAGCACAATTGCAGGGGCAATTGACCATAAACGCCTCAGATTCCGTAGAACTAATCGGCGGCACCTCCATTCCTGTCTTCCGAGATGGTAGTGATTTAATATCCAGTGGATTATTTAGTGCAACTTATGGCGATAAAAACGCTGGCAGTATCACAATTAACACTGGAAAGTTGCGTATCCAAGGAGGGGCAAGAATATCAACAAGCTCTGAGGGCATATATAGGTATATTCTTAACCGACTTACACCAGCTACAGGAAAAGCAGGAAATTTGACGGTGAATGCCTCAGAGTCTGTAGAACTAATAGGAACCTCACGAAATGGTTCTAGGCTCAGTGGCTTGTTTTCTGAAACTCAAGGGCCTGGAGATGGCGGAAACTTGACTCTAACTACAGGGCGATTGATTATCAAGGATGGGGCTGCAATAACTGTGAGCAGCCAAGCTCGAAAAAATGTAATCTATGTCGGAGATCCAAATAACTTAGGGAAAGCTGGCGATTTAAATATAACCGCTCGCTCCATACTTCTGGACAACAAAGGAAAACTTACAGCTGAAACCGAGTCAGGTTTAGGCGGGAATATTACGCTACAGGTGCGGGATTTATTACTGATGCGTCGCGAAAGTCAAATAACCACTAACGCAGGTACGACAGGGCTTGGCGGAGATGGCGGTAGTATCACTATCAAAGCGCCTAATGGCTTCCTCGTCGCTGCTCCCTTTGGAAATAGCGATATCACTGCTAATGCCTTCTCTGGCTCAGGTGGTAAAATCACAATCACCACTAAAAACATCTTTGGATTTGTGCCCCGCACTCGTGCAGAGGTAGAGAGACTTGATCCAGAAGAAATAAATCCGAATAACCTCCGAACAAATGACCTCACGGCATTTTCTCAGCAAAACTCTTCATTAAGTGGCAATGTACAAATCAACTCACCAGATGCTGACCCCAGTAAAGGATTAGTGGAATTGCCCATAAATCTGGTTAATGCTTCGCAGCAAATTGTCGCTGGTTGTAATTCTGGTGGAAAAACAGGAAGGAGTTCATTGATTGCTACTGGTCGTGGAGGACTAGCACCCGATCCCACAGAGCCATTGATAGCTGATGCAGTGCTTGCAGATTGGATCACACTCTCTCCAGAGAGTCAGAATCGTGCTGGCGATATTCAGAAAAGAGGGGTTGTTCAGGCGCAGCGAAACACAGAAGAAAAATCGCAAAAAGTTAATTCTGTCAATGAGCCTACTCAAATTGTGGAAGCCCAAGGATGGGTAATGGATGCCAATGGAAACGTGGTTCTGGTTGCTCAAGTACCCACTGCGTGGCCCCATAACTTCTCGCTCACTGCTACATCTTGTGCTGCTAATTAGAAATTGACTTTGTTAACTTGCCGTATTCAACTAATTGGTCGGTGCGTTGGCGATGCCTGCGGCGGGCTGCGCCTACGCAATGACGGATCAGATTCGGGTACTCTCAAAATCAGGCTTATTGCGTTTGCTCTTAACGCTTTCTGAGAAAGCGATCGCTCAACTGAACCAAGCATTGTTGATTGCTCTTGATCTGTCAGGGCGAGATGATGATTAATCTCTTCACCTCACCAACTGGGCGGCGGAATTGAAAAATTGACGACACAACCCCTTAGTGATTAAAACTGTTGTCAACAAGTTAGCAAAAGCAACCATGAACATAATTAAAATCTCATAAGATACAGCATCCAAGGGTTTCACACCAGCTAGCAACTGTCCGGTGGTAATTCCTGGGATTGCGACCATACCGATGAGGATCATTTGATTGAGAGTGGGAATCAATCCGGCTCTGATGGCGTCTTTGCGGTACTGGCTAACTGCTTGCTCTGGAGTTGCACCTAAGCTCAAATGAGTTTCTATTTCAAGATGGCTGGAATTAATGGTGCTGACAAGGCGATCGCCTGCGATCGCAGCCGCATTGGTAGCATTACCTAAGACTATCCCTGCTAGGGGAATTATATATTGTGGTTCATACCATCTCTCTGGTTGAACGATCAAGAAGTTGGTGTAAAGCACTGTCAAGACGGTACTAATTAAAATTGCACCCCAGACCAAAGGCAACACATGAGGAATTTTTTGGCTGATGCGATTTCGTGCGACAATCGCCGTAATTGTCAGCATTATTGCTAATAGCGCCAAAACTGCCCAAGCATTGTCTAAAGCCAAGATGAAATCTAAAATGTATCCCAATACAAGAAGTTGTAAGATGGTTCTCCCAGTAGCAAGGGCTAAGTTCAACTCTAATCCTAATTTTTCCCAGGCAGATAAACCAATGGCGATCGCCATCAATCCCACAGCAATAGTTAAATCCCCGAAATCCAGCTTGATCAGATCCTGCATGGGTTCTCTTTCTCCTGGTATTTTCTTCTCAAAGCAGCCCACACACCCGGAACTTTGATCCGAGGTGTTGGATCTTGGTTGATATATATCACTTTCATCAATTCAAAATTCAAAATGGTACGACCTTAACATGGCAAACACCTAGTATGCCTACTATCTGTAAATTAAATGTGCGGTAGTTTCCCGCGCCACAATTTAAGTAAAAACCCTAATAGATGCGTATCTTGGGCGATAGTCTTTTAGTAGCTCCTCTTTGATTAACCATTCAATCAGCAAAAATTGACTGTCGAAGTGCATCCTTTGTATCTCCCGATAAAATGAGAACTCATGATCCAAAGTGTAAATCCCATCCCTGCCTTTGATATCAAGCAGCAATACACCGCCATCGAAGCAGAAGTAAGTACAGCTGTCCTAGAGGTTTTGGCTTCTGGTCGCTATATCGGCGGCCCCTTAGTTGAAGGCTTTGAACAACAGTTTGCTGCTTATAATACTGTTAGTGAATGTGTGGCTTGTAATTCTGGTACTGATGCACTCTACTTAGCGTTACGAGTCTTGGAAATTGGTGCAGGCGATGAAGTGATTACAACGCCTTTCACCTTTATTGCAACATCTGAAGTGATTAGCGCCGTGGGTGCAAAGCCTGTTTTCGTTGATATTGATGCTACTACGTTTAACCTGGATGTAGAGCAAGTAGCGGCGGCGATTACACCCAAAACCAAAGCGATTATCCCGGTTCACCTATTTGGACAACCTGTGGATATGACATCATTGATGGCGATCGCTCAGTCCCACAATTTGTCAGTAATTGAAGATTGTGCTCAGTCTACAGGTGCAATGTGGGCCGATCAAAAAGTAGGAAGTATTGGACATATTGGTTGCTTTAGTTTCTACCCTACCAAAAATCTTGGTGGTTGCGGCGATGGCGGAGCAATAACGACTAATGACCCAGCGATCGCCACTAAACTGCGGATACTACGAGATCATGGCAGTAGAATTAGATATTTACATGAAGAAATCGGTGTAAATAGCCGCTTGGATGCTCTCCAAGCAGCCATTTTGCAGATTAAGCTACGTTATTTAGGTATTTGGAACGATCGCCGCCGAGATATTGCCAATTATTACTACCAGTACCTGTGTCAAGTTCCAGGGATTGTTCCGCCCCAAGAATTACCTGAGGGTATTGGGGTATGGAATCAATACACTATTCGCATATCAGGCGAAGGGCGAAATGGTTCTAGCGCCAAATATCGAGATTGGGTGCGTAGTCAATTGCAAGAACAGGGTGTGAGTTCAATGATTTACTACCCTCACCCTTTACATTTGCAACCAGTTTATCAAAATCTGGGCTATAAAATTGGGGACTTACCAACAGCAGAGCAAGCTTGCCATGAAGTCATCTCTTTGCCTATGTTCCCAGAACTGACAGAACAGCAACAAGACCAGGTGATTTATGCGTTGAAAGAAGTTATGAGTTAGAAATTAGAAATTAGAAGTTAGGAGTTTAAATTTTGGAGTTTTGAATCAATAAATTTCTTCAATTCATCACTCCTAACTCTTGTACAGACGCGATTAATCGCGTCTCTCCAAACTCCTAACTCTTGTACAGACGCGATTAATGAGCCAGCGCGTTGCGGGGGTTCCCACGCCACTTCCTTCAAGTCGGCAAAGCCGCCCAACGGAGTGGCTCCCCGTTGTAGCGACTGGCGTCGCGTCTCTCCAAACTCTTAACTCATTACTGCATTTGCAGTCGCTAAGGCTTCTACTAAGCCACGCACAGCGGCAATCATTGCGATTTCGCTATTGAGTTGGTTGATGGCGGAACCAACACCAACACCAGCAGCACCAGCAGCGATCGCTAAAGGTGCGGTAACGCTAGAAATGCCTGAAGCACACAATACAGGCACTGATACCACACGGGAAATCTCAAAAGCTGCTGCCAAGGTGGGAGCAGCTTTTTCAATTAATCCTAAAGTTCCAGGGTGAACTGGGTTACTGCTAGTACCACCTTCGGTTTGGATAATGTCCGCTCCAGCTTTCACCAGTTCTTCTGCTAACTGCACCTGTTGATCTAGTTCCAGGATGTGGGGAACGGTGACAGATAGGGTGATTTCCGGGAGGAGAGCGCGGGTTTGCTTAGTCAGCGCTAGCACTTCTGGAGCCTCAAAGCGGCGTCCTTGAGCATAGAAGGAATCGAAATTCCCGATTTCAATTAAATCAGCACCAGCTGTCACAGCTTGCACAAATTTCTCTGCTTCTACTGCTGACACACAAATTGGTAAATTTGTCAAACTTTTAGCTAACTGGACTAAGCCCGGATCGGCGGCAATATCGACAAAAGTAGCACCGCCAAATTCAGCAGCTTTGACAGTAGCAGCGACGCTAGCGGCGTCGAAGTTATTCAAACCGCTGATCACTTTTAGAACGCGGCGGTTAGTAAATGCACGTTGGAGTGTGGAATGCATCGTCATAGTTTGGCTGTTGAAGCTACGAAAATTAGGTATATTCTACCGTCCCTTCGCTGATGAGGGACTAAATAACTATGGCAGTTCCCAAATCTTGATAGTTTTATTTTTGAATTTTGAATTTTGAATTACGCTTTGCAGTACTATAGCAATCCATTTATATCTGTAGGATCTTTTACCACTATCCTAGTCAAACTCTGGAGGCCACAAATCTGCAATTGGTACTTCCCATCCTGGGAGCAGTTCGGGAACTGTTAAAATATCGCCATCACGAAGTATTATTGCCTCTTGTCCAAAGTTGTAAACTTCAACAATCCGCTCATCTGGATTGAGCAAAATTCCTACCTTAGTTCCCAAACCCAGAAATTCTTGAATTTTGGCTCTCAGATCCTGTAAATTATCGCTAGGGGACTTCACCTCTACAGTCAAATCGGGAGCCAATTGAGCAAAAGACTTCGGACTGCGACGCAAGCGTTCGGCTAAAACAAATGAGGCGTCGGGTGCGCGCAAATCTGAATTTGGCAATCTGAAACCAGCACTAGAAGCTGCTGTTCGTCCCAGTTTGCGCGGTCTAACCCAGTTACGTAACTGGGCTACCATTTCAGCTGCGACTTCATCTGATTCGTATCCTGATGGACTCATAACAATAATATTACCCTTGACTAGTTCCATACGGAAGTCAGGATACTGTTGCTGCATTTGTTCCAAGTCTTCAAGCGTTAGCGACATAAAACCTCTAATTATCACACGCCTTGTATCTATATTATGGAGACAACAGACCTCTCCAGGAGCGATCGCCCCATGAATTTCCCAGCCATCGCTAAACGTATCACTCCAAATACTTCCTACGTTTTGCTGTAGAATGTCAGTTGGAAGAATTAGAAAAGCTGGATGTATCTCTAGAAGTTACAAGTGGCTGACGAACTAACTTATTTAGATTAAATTTTAGAAATCAAATAGTTAGTATTGCTTATTTTTCAAAACACTCCATTGCTGTTTGTAATTTCTCAACTTGCCTGGGTGCTTACATTTCGCTAAAAAGTGCGTAGGCATAGCCCGTTGCAGACATCGCTTGCACAAAAATTTCCCTATTCTGAGCAATTTCACCCATTTTTTTATGAGTCAATGCCAACTGATAATAAGCCTCAGCTAAGTCTGATTTAGCACCGATTTTATCCAGAATTTCTATTGCTTCTGAATGATGAAAAATTGCTCTCAGAAATTCTTCCTGTTTTCGAAAAAGTTAAGTTAAGCGATCGCTTACGTTCTATCCAGTGGTTTAGGTATCTTACAAATCATACCCATACTGCTGTATCTTTTACAACAGTTTTTGCTCTATTGGGAATTATCCTGTCGTGCTTAATTACAATAGCAGTAATTTTTGAATCCCTGCGTTAAGAATTGAGGGAATAGGGAGTGAAGAATTGTCTCCCTTATCTCTCTCCCTTTCCCCTCGCGTTCAAAAACTTCAACTGGTGGTATAAACAGCTAATCTGTAATAAATCCACACCTGCTGCTTGGGCTTTTCGTAATGGGTTGCCGAAAATCGCTTCTACCTCCAAGGGACGATTTTCGTCGTAGTCAATTTTCATGCTGGGGCGGTAAGGCGTCATCTTGACAGTATAATCCAGCATTGTTTGAATGAAGCGATCGCTGATGGTTCGCCCATAACTTTTCGCCCCTGCTGCTACTTCATACATCAACTGTTCAACTAACTTGCTAGTATACTCATGCGCCATTAATTCATCTGTTCTAGCGTTGAGAATCACAGATAGCCCATTGTAGGGGATATTCCATACCAGCTTTTTCCAGCGTGCTAGTAGCAAATCTTCAGCTAATTCAATTGAGATATCAGCGCTTTCAAAGTTATCAGCAATTTGCTGCATTCTCTCAGTTATCTCACTTGGCTCATAATTATAAGCATATTCACTTAATGTAATCTGCCCATAGTCTAGGTGGTGTATATGTCCTGGCCTCACTTTGTTAGAACACAAAAAGCACAACCCACCGATCACAGTTACATTACCAACAATTTGAGCAACTTCCTCTTCTACACCGAGTCCATTTTGCAATACCAATACCACCCCATCGTCTTTAACCACAGGTGGCAACATCTTTGGTAGTAAATGGTTTTGCGTAGTTTTCAGTGCCACCACCACGACATCGCATTGTGGCATCTTTTCTACGTCGTTGTAGGCGTGAACTTTGGCAAGGGTGAAGTCGCCGTCTTTGGACTCCACCACTAAACCATATTTGTTTACATGTTCGTAATCACTCTTGAGCAAAAAGTGGACATCTAACCCAGCTTTTTGCAGTCTGGCACCATAGAACCCACCCAATGCTCCAGTTCCTAGAATGGCATACGTGCGATCGGACATTTCTTCTATAAGGGAATTTTTTTTGAAACATCATAAAGTGATGTCCGAAGGGGAGTACGCGTCTACATGTAGTTTATTGACTACCTGCTTTGAAATTTATTTTATTTAATAAAACTTAAAAGAGGTTTATTATCCTTTAAAATCTTTTGCAGAGATTTAGGTAAGATATATGGCTGATATTGTTGATATTGCAGTTACGGCTGAGTCTTTCAAAACACTGGTAGCGGCTGTACAAGCTGCTGGCTTAGTAGAAACATTAAAAAGTCCTGGCCCGTTCACTGTCTTTGCGCCAAATGACGATGCTTTTGCCAAGTTACCAGCGGGAACTATCCAGACTCTGTTACAAAATATTCCCCAGCTAACGCGAATTTTAAAGTATCATGTCGTTCCGGGAAAGCTGCTACAAGCTGATTTGGCACAACTCGGTACAGTTAATTCTGTGGAAGGTTCACCGATTAAAATTGATTCTTCTGATGGCTTTGAAGTAAAAAATGCCACAGTTTTAGCAGCAGATATTGAAGCTGATAATGGTGTGGTACACGTTATCGATACGGTGATTTTACCAGGTTAATTCAGCTAGGGTGGGTGTTTTCCACCCTACTTATCCAAAATCTTTATAATTAACTAACTATTGGTAGTATCAAAACGCAGCTTAATAGTTTAATTTATGTTATATTTGCAAAGTGATTACTCACTCAGATGTTAATGTAGATTTCGTTAGTTTAAAATAATTAAATTCTTAAAAAGCTAACATCTATCCCAACAAATTAATGCTCGATTTTAACACCCTAGTTGAGTTCTCTCGTGGCAATTGCGTGAGTATTTGTGCATTTCTCGTACCAGCAAACTTGCTTGTCACAATTTTAACGATGAGCCTAGTAGCGTTACGTCGCCCATCACATCAAGTGTGGCAATCTGCTGGAATTGCTAGCTTTTTCGCTTCTGTAATGATATTGCACGTATATACTTGGTTCATGATTGGCGTGGTGATGGCTCCTACTTATATCTTGCTGTGGCTAGCAATCACCTGTTTAGTAACTAATTTTGCAGCAATTCTTTTTCAAAGACGCTACAGCAATAGCCCTAGTCTTTCCAACTGAAGTCTATCAGGCGTCTATGGGTAAGATTTCCAGAAAATGATCCTTTGACGCCTCTCCATTCATGCTCAAGGATGGCATATAGCCAAGAGTCTCGCCATTCTCCTTTAATCCAATGGTGTTCTCGCAAATATCCTTCTTGTTGCATTCCGATTTTTTGCATAACTCGTGCTGAGGCAATGTTTTCTGGGTGACAAGTCGCAAAGACGCGATGTAGGTCTAACTCCTGAAAACCAAATGATACAACTGCTTTTACAGCTTCAGTTGCATATCCTTGTCCCCAGAATTCCTTAGACAAACAGTATCCAATAGAGCCTGTTTTATTGATAGTATCCTTAACGGATATACGATAGATACCAATTAATTGCTTTTGAGCTTTCAAAGTTACTGCCAAAGCAAAATGCTGACGGGGTTCTTTTCCTTGCAATGAAATCTCTCTTTGCAAAAAATTTTTGGTATCTTCTTCGTTATTAGGGCCAAAGGTCAAATAGCGCACAACTTCACGATCGCTGGCGTATTGATGAACCGCTGGCCAGTCTGATTCTACAAAGTCTCGTAGTATCAGACGTTGGGTTTCTAGTGGAATCATTTGGGAAATTCTGCACGTAACTGATTGACTACCCGATCTAGTCCCACGGAATGGGCGGCTTTGAATAATAAACGATCGCCTGCTTGCACAAATGTCTTCAACCTAGCCACCAAATCAGCATGAGTTGCAAAGCATTCCGATGGCACACCTTCGGCACTAAGGGCGATCGCTTCGGCATCTTGTCCATCTACCAAAACCAACAAGCCGTCTAAATTCAACTTTCGCACTGTTTCTCCCACGCGCTGGTGCAACTGCTGCGATCGCTCTCCCAATTCTTTCATTGCACCCAATACGGCTATCTTCCGCTTTCCGGGTGTGTCTGCCAATAATTGCAACGCAGCGATCATAGCTTCTGGAGCAGCATTATAAGTTTCATCTAAGATTAGCACATCGTTGGGTAAGCTAAATCGCTGCGATCGCCCTGTGGGCATATCCACCATCACACCTGCTTTAAGACTTTCCCAATCGATCCTCAAAACCTTTGCCACCGCTAAAGCCGCCAAGAAATTAGTCGCATTGTGACGCCCAGGCAACGGCAGAGGTAGTTGGATTCCTGCAACTTCCACAGTCTCGTTATCAATTAACTGCCCTTGAATATCCCCACCAGACAAGCCATAAGTTACAACTTGTCCTGCCCAAACTTTCGCCGCTGTGGCCATTAATAGGGGATTATCGTGGTTGAGAATTGCCACGCTATCAGCAGACATTTCGGCTAGCAACTCACATTTTGCCTGAGCGATCGCTTCTTCGGAACCCAGTAACTCAATATGCGCTGTCCCCACATTGGTAATCACTCCAATTGTTGGACGCGCTATTTGCGTCAGTTCGGCAATTTGTCCTCTACCCCGCATCGCCATTTCAATCACGGCGTAGTCATTTTCTGCGCCAAGTTCTAGGAGAGTTTTCGGAACACCGATTTCGTTGTTGTAATTTCCATAAGTTTTGTGAACTCGTCCTTTTGTTGCCAAAACTGCGGCGATCAATTCTTTGGTTGTAGTTTTACCCACCGAACCGGTAACGCCAATTACAGGAATATTAAAGCGATCGCGCCACCATCTGCCAATTTTTTGATATGCCTGAAGGGTATCTTTTACTTGTAAGATAGGAAATCCTGGATTTTCGTATTCAAAATCCACAATTGCAGCTAAAGCACCCTTTGCGATCGCTGTTGGCACAAATTCATGTCCATCAAACTTATCGCCTCGCAAAGCTACAAATACTTCGCCCGGCTTCAGGGAACGGCTATCTGTTTGTATACCGCTACTTAGTTGTGTTAAAGCAGCTTCAGATAAGTTTACAGTCCGAGCCAAAATAACTTCAACCAATTGGGCTAGGGTGGCAGAACAACGCATAAGTAATTTACAATTTAAAGTTCAAAATTAGAAAATCGAATTATGGCACAACCCTGTATTGAACAACAAGATTTGCGACTTCTCGAAGAAATGAGGAATCTAAGCCTAGTCACAATAACACCAAAAATAGTGCCAAAGAAGCTTAACTCCTTTGGCACACTTTGTTTATAAGCTATTTATATAGTTTAATTAAGCATATATTCTATCGTCCTATCCCCGGTTTTTAATTAAGATTACTTGCACAACTTGTATTGCTATCTCACTAGAAACCCCTAAAGCTTGATATAAATCATTTAAGAAGTTTTTTTCTTCTTCAGCTACAATACCTTCAGCTAGAACTAGATCGGTGGCTACTGCAAAGGCTGCTTCCCGTAAGTCTTGAGACAGAGAATCTTTTGCTGCATTAAATAAAGCGTTAAAACCATCGCCCTGGAGAATGCCTAAGATTTTGTCAAACAGCCTATTCATCATCTCATGATGATAACTTTTAAAAAGTTTCATCCGAGACAGCACATAAGTGATAGAATTTGCTTGCTCAACAGAAAGGTAACCGTCTGAGGCTGTTGCCGTCAAGATAATGACAGCAAAGGCTTCCGCTGGATTGAGTGCTGTTTGGGTTTGGCTTTCTGTACCCAACACAGCGTCGAATAGACCCATTGTAGTAGCTCCTTGGTTAGAGTCTCAATAGCGCTACAGTTACCTGTGTTTTTGGTAGATTTCCAGGTAAGAATGCAACGCTGTGAGACTTTCATGCTTTAGTGTTCCCAGGATTTATTCACGGCGAACACTTGCACCCAATGGTTTTTGGCAATAAATACATTGCCATCTCTAAACTTAGCGTTCTCCTGCCTTTTCTATTGTTTCAATTACCGCCAAACCTATACCAGAAGCAGCTATTAACAGTACTCCTGATAACAAATAGGCGTTGGTCAACATCCGTAGAGCTTCATCGAAAAAAATGTAGGTGGTCATTGCTTCACCTTTTGAAATTTGTGCTGCTAGTACTTTTTATTTCTCCACACACCGATAGGTGAATTTCGCTGAGAAACTGCTAGCAATTGCATCTTAACAAAACTTTAGCTCTTTCAGAACATCATTCAAACTTTTTATTTCTGAAGATTTGATGAATTTTAGAGAGTGTTGGTAAAAGAAATTACTTAGGTTGATTTAGAGCAAAATTTGTCTCACCCTAAAATTACGTAAAGATAGTTGTTAAATTAGTCAACTAACTCACAAAGAATCATGACAATAAATATGCACAAATTGCCTATTTTTATCGACTTTGTTGTGAAATTCCAAGGAAATATACAAAAGATTCCCGGTTTCTGAGAGAAGTCGGGAATCTGAGCTACAAATCAAATAGGATTACTATGATCTCAGTGCATATACGAAAGTTACTCAATCAGGAATTCCGAGGTTTCACCTAAGGGACTTCCAACTAAAAAAATGTCCCATCGCTGTGTAAGCAGGGGGAGCAGGGGGAGCAGAGGAAGAAGAGGAAGCAGGGAAGGAAGAATCCGATCATAGTCTTCGCTCTAAAAATTGGATAATTTAATTTCTGGAAATCCCTAAAATAAACAGCGCTCAATTGTCGCTACAACTGATTGAGAAAGAGAATCAAAGTCGTAACCACCTTCTAAGCCAAACAGAATTTTACGAGTTATCCCTAGACAATAATCAGTAAATAAAGCGTAGTCTTCTGGCTGCAAATTGATACTTGCCAAAGGATCTGCGGCATTAGCATCGTAACCAGCGCTCACAATCAGTAAATCTGGCTGAAAGTTAGCTAAAAACGGTACGACTTGTGTTTCAAATAGTGGTTGATATACTTCAATATCACTACCAGGGGGTACTGGTAAATTTAAGACATTATTATGAAAGCCGCGTTCTGTCGATCTTCCAGTACCGGGATAGCAAGGATACTGATGTAGGGAACAGTAAGCGATGCGTGCTTCAGTTTCGACGATCGCCTGAGTCCCATTACCATGATGTACATCCCAATCGAGGATGGCGACGCGGTTAATTCCGGGTTGTTCGAGGGCAAATAATGCTGCGATCGCAGCATTAGAAAATAGGCAAAAGCCCATCCCCGCATCACTTTCTGCATGGTGTCCTGGGGGACGCGCTAGGACAAAAACTGGATTAGCCGACTTTAACACAGCCTCAACTCCATCCAACCATGCACTGACTGCCAACAATGCCACATCATAACTGCGTGGAGAAACTGGCGTATCTCCATCCAAAGGGCCACCGCCACTAGAGGCGATTTGCCAAAGTTTTTTGATGTAGGCTGGGCTATGTGCTTTAACCAACGAAGACATCAGTGATGGCTGTTCTGATGCTGATGTAGGCGATCGCCAGACAATTTTATCTGCGAATGTAGCTGCTTTTAAGGCAGTAGCGATCGCACTCAAACGTTCTGGTTTTTCAGGATGGTATTTTCCAGTCTTGTGATCTAAAAATTCGTCGGAATAGATGACTGGCAGCATAGGACGAAAAAGTTTGGCAGCAAGACAATGAATGCTATTGTATCGTCACTGGTACAAACAGTTTTTCCTTAGTAGTGGTCTGCCAATCCAAAAATGCGCTTGTTAGGATTGGGGAAAGGTTAAACGGTTAAAGGGGAACGGATAAAACACCTTTCCCCTTTACCCAGCCAAGTTCCGTTGGCGCTACCCACGTAACACCTATCTCAAACCCAAAAGCGATCGCCTTGTACTTTAATCCCAAATCGAGTGACTAATCTTCTCGTTTCAAGATATCATCATCAATCGAGGGCTTATCATTAATATCTGGATTTTCTCGTGTCCAACTATCATCTGTTCCAGGAGATTCAGAAACTATCACAAACTCAGTTTCGTTTCTATGGTTATTTCCCCATTTATCTAAAACATCTTTAATCAGCACTTCTTGCAACCAAATCTTAGCGACAACAGTTAGAGGTAGCGCTAGAAATAATCCTAAAAAGCCAAAGAAAGTAACAAAAAATAATTGGGCAATTAAGGTTATGGCTGGCAGCAACGAAACTTGATGCGCCATCACAACGGGCGTGATGAAATTACTCTCGACCTGTTGAATAATAAAGTAGAGAATCAAGACAGCTACGGCTTTCCAGGGATCATCTAAGAGGGCGATCGCCATTGCTGGGATGACACTAATTGTTGGCCCCAGGTTGGGGATTAAGTTCAAAAACCCTGCCAAAATTGCTAAAGCTAGTGCTGCCTTTATACCCAAAATTGATAAGCCAACTAGACTCATCAGCGCCACTACAAACATGGCAATGAAAGCGCCTGTAATCCATCCCTCCAAAGAGACTTCGCACTTATTTAAAATTCCTTCCACCCGCCGCCGATAAAATGAGGGGAAAAGCCGCACAAAGACTTTGCGGTAAGCCACGGGGTCGGCTAAGATCATTCCTGTTAAAACCAACACTAGCAAAATCTTGAGGACGACTTCCAAAGAGCCAGATACAAAGGCGAAGGAGTTTCCCAGTACCCGATTGACGAAGGGCTGTGCTTGTTGGATAAGGCTATTGATATCTGGGATGTAGGGAACTAACTCAGGAGGAATACGAGTTCTCAGGGCGTCAAGCCAACTATTAAAGCGTCCAAACCCTTTAGGAACCTGATAGGTTAGTTCTTGAAACTGCTGTGCAAATGGTGGCACAATTAGCCAGAAAAAACCCGCGACACCTGCCAAAAAGATAGCTACTGACAGGAGGACGGCAAATCCACGCCTCATCCCCAAGCGTTGGAAGCGTTTTGCTAGCCGATTTAAGGTGGTGGCTAACACAACTGCGGCAAACATTAGCAAAAGCACTTCCCGTATTTGCCACAGGATGTATAAAGAAAGAACTATGGCGATTAAGCCGATCCATTGACCGAGGTTCACAGGCTGACTCCCAACGGTTGGCGAGATGCAATTTTCTTGTAATTAAGCTAGGTTAGCCGATTTTAGGAACTTGTGCGTAGATGCTCTCGAGTTAATTTTGTTTCTGTGCTTGGAATCGCCACAGTAGCGCGATCGCTATAATCACAATCGGCAGTAAAATTATAATCAGCGCGTTGGTTGCTGTCGCCGGAATTGATAGACTTGGCCCTACGTACTTAATCAATAGCGATAACAAAGCCGAGAGTAAAAGCAGTTTTAGAACAAATCCTAGTTGATTTTCCATAACAGTACGGTAATACACATTTTTATGTTGGGTATACACGAATTTAGGCTACACTATCTACTTTCTAGAATAAAAACTAAATAGATATAAAGTCTTTCTTACCCACATTCTTGACTTATAACTGCCACGATTCTTAACAACATAATCACTACTTCAGCATTTGTTGAATTACCTGACATAGCATCTTTAGATGTATTTTTGTGCGATATGACACAATCATAAATTTCTTAATCTGATGATTTACTTACCAGTTTCATTACTGCTATTTCTAGTGTTGTTACTACTACTACCATTCTTTTGGTTTGCTGTGGCAGTAGATGTGGTAGAAATCGCAGTAGCCAAGCTGGGGTTTTCTCCCAACATCGCTTTTTTATTGCTTGTGCTAGTAATTTTCACAAGCACTATCAATATACCGTTATACCGTCTAGTAACTGACGTTCAACTAGCAGGTGACTTTGCAACCTTGTGGTTAAGGGAATTTTGGGGTATTCCTTTAAGGAAAATGCAACGCTCTACTGTGGTAGCGCTGAATGTTGGTGGTGGCTTAATTCCGGTGGTATTGGCACTCTACCAATTTACTCACGGAAATGCTCTAGCAATCTTGCTAGTAATTACCATTGTCACCATCGTTAGCTATTATGCAGCGCGAGTAGTGCCAGGAATAGGTATCCAAATGAATCCTTTACTGGCTCCCCTGACCGCTGCTTTATCTGCAATGTTAATCGCTGCACCCCATGCTGCTCCTGTAGCCTTTGCTGGTGGTGTACTCGGAACTTTGATTGGTGCTGATTTGCTACATCTCAAAGATATTCAAGCCATGAGTGCAGGAGTACTCAGCATCGGCGGTGCTGGTGTATTTGATGGCATTGCTTTATGTGGTCTATTTGCTCTGTTATTGAGCTGAAAAAGAGTCATTAGTCATTTGTCCTTGGTGAGCCAGTGCGGTCTTGGGGGTTTCCCCCATGAGCAACTGGTGAACCCGAAGGGTCATTGGTAATTTGCAAAGGACAAATGACAAAAGACAAAGGACAAATTTGGAGGGTACATCAAAATGCCTGTTGAAACTAATAACAAAAGCTCCATAAAACCGCCCAAAGTTAGGCAGTTTGGTGGGAGTTTCTTCATTTTACTAACCCTGTTGTTACTACTGAACCTTATTGTTCCGAGTTTTTTTGGGTCGCGATCGCTACAAGTTCCCTACAGCACTTTCCTGGCTCAGGTGGAAGCGGGGAAGGTAGATCGAGCGATTGTAGGTGGCGATCGCATTGAATACACGATCAAAACTCAAACTCCAGATGGTAAACCCACTGAACAAGTGTTTACCACCACACCAGTAGGCATTGATCTAGATCTGCCAAAAATTCTGCGTGAGCATCATGTCGAGTTTGCTGCACCACTACCAAACCCAAATGCTTGGATTGGCACTTTACTTAGTTGGGTTGCACCACCTTTAATTTTCTTTGGGATTTGGGGCTTGTTAATGAGTCGCCAAGGTGGCCCGGCTGCGCTAACGGTAGGTAAAAGCAGAGCTAGGATTTATTCTCAAGGCAGCACTGGTGTCAAATTTAGTGATGTGGCTGGTGTAGATGAAGCTAAGGCGGAATTAGAAGAGATTGTCGATTTTCTCAGAAACGCTGGTAAATACACCATACTAGGGGCAAAGATTCCGAAAGGTGTGCTGCTGGTAGGCCCTCCGGGTACTGGTAAAACATTATTGGCAAAAGCGATCGCAGGTGAAGCTGCTGTTCCTTTCTTCAGCATTTCTGGTTCAGAATTTATCGAACTGTTTGTGGGTGTGGGTGCTGCACGAGTCCGTGACTTGTTTGAACAAGCCAAAGAACAAGCTCCCTGTATTGTCTTTATAGATGAGTTAGACGCACTGGGTAAATCTCGTGGCGGTGCTGGGCCGATTATGGGTGGTAACGATGAGCGGGAACAAACTCTTAACCAGTTACTCAGCGATATGGATGGCTTTGATGCCAACACAGGCGTGATTATCATCGCTGCCACCAACCGTCCAGAAATTCTCGATCCGGCTTTACGTCGTCCTGGTCGATTTGACCGACAAGTTGTCGTTGATCGCCCTGATAAAATTGGTCGGGAAGCAATTCTCAAAGTCCATGCTAGAAACGTCAAATTAGCTAATGATGTCGATTTGGGCAAGATTGCTGTTAGAACTCCTGGTTTTGCTGGGGCAGATTTAGCCAACCTTGTGAATGAAGCCGCACTGTTAGCTGCACGGCGAAATAGCCAAGCTGTGACGATGGCAAATTTCAACGAAGCTATTGAGCGTCTGGTTGCTGGCTTAGAAAAACGCTCCCGCGTGCTGAATGAAACTGAGAAAAAGACTGTCGCCTATCACGAAGTTGGTCACGCTATTATCGGTGCGTTGATGCCGGGTGCTGGTAAAGTTGAAAAAATCTCCGTTGTCCCTCGTGGTGTCGGTGCATTGGGTTATACAATTCAGATGCCGGAAGAAGACCGCTTTTTGATGCTGGAAGACGAAATTCGCGGCCGCATTGCTATCCTTTTGGGTGGACGTTCTGCCGAGGAAATCGTTTTTGGCAAAGTGTCCACGGGTGCTGCTGATGATATCCAAAAAGCTACTGAGTTGGCAGAACGCGCCATTACTCTTTACGGGATGAGCGATCGACTTGGGCCAGTGGCGTTTGAGAAGAATCAACAGCAGTTTCTTGAAGGTTATAGTAACCCGCGTCGTGCTATTAGTCCGAAAGTGGCGGAAGAAATTGACCGCGAAGTTAAGCAGACATTAGATAATGCTCACCACATCGCCTTGAGTATTCTGCAACATAACCGTGACTTACTAGAGCAGACCGCAGAGGAACTATTGCAACGAGAAATTCTTGAAGGCGCAGATTTGCGCGATCGCCTCACCCAAGCTAAAGTACCGGGTGAAATGGCAGAATGGTTGCGGACGGGTAAGGTATCGGAAGATAAGCCGTTGCTGCAAACACTGCTGGTTTAATAATTGCAGATTGAATTGAAAAGCGATCGCCTACTTCAAGAGCGATCGCTTTTTTACGTCAAACTCAACCAGCCAAAAACTTGTTCTACAGTTAGTTCCAACTCAATACCCTCCAGGATGAGTAATTTATCAGCACCTTCGTATAATTCCACTCGCTGTCCAGGAAAAATCCCCAGCACACTTTCATCTTCTGCGTTGATTAACCAGCCAAGTTCAGTACCATTGCGCGAACAATGAAATAATTTACTCAACACTTTTTTTAATCTTTGGTCTGGAGACAGAATTTCAATTGCCCAGTCAGGATGAATTTCAAAGCGATTAACAATTCTGCCAGATGGAGTTTTAGGAATTCTGTCCCAGCGAAACACAGACACATCAGGAACGATAGAAGCACCACCAAAGGTGCAACGGAGTTCTGGGAAAGCGTAAGCAATTTTTTGGCTTCTAGCTATGCCGTTAATTGTTTCGCAAAGAGTAGCTTGGAGTAAGCTATGTTCACCTTGAGGCATAGGTTTTTGAATGATTTCTCCGTTGATAAAGTCTGATGCTGGTTCAGTTTCCGGCAGTTTGAGAAACTCGTCTAAGGTTAGTTGGGGTTGAGTTGCGATCGCCATAAGCAAATAGCATAGAGGGGATAGTTTTATTATGGGCGTGCGATCGCCTAATACAGTTCATTAAGGCAAGAGACGCGATAAATCGGCGTCTTTACAATAATCAGTCTTTTGTAGAGACGGCGATTTATCGCGTCTTTGTCTAATTACGAATTGCGAATTAACTTAAATCCTCAGTTTCCCGCAATTTTTCTAATTCCTCTGGGGTGAGTGGATTATTTCCTAACTTCAGTGCTTCTATCCAGCGTAGCCGTCGCTGCTTCACATCTTCTGAGTAGTCAAGTGCGCCACTGTCTACAGCAGCCTGAAAGTCTTCTAATGACCCAACCAAGTCGCCTATCAGTACTCTAGCAAGCCCTCGACTGTTTTGATAAATTTTATTGTCAGGGTTTAAGGTAACAGCTTTTTCACAGATGGAGAGAACATTTTTAGCATAGCCGTGTAAACAGCCAACCCAGCAGATGCTATTCCAAAATTCAGCAGAGTTTCTCAAACTTTTGTCAAATATTTGGGCTTGCTTGAAAGCTTCTTGTGCTTCTTTAATTTTGCCTTCTTTCACCCAACTGATGCCTTGACTCAAGGCAACCGCAGCCGCAAAAGCTTTGTCTTGCGCTAACTTTGGAGATACGCCTGCTGCTTCATGTAGCCCTCTAGCATTGAGCCACCTTGTGTCACTGTTCCATGCAACTGCTTCGAGGTTGGCACGGCTAAGGTTGGTATGGTTGAGGTTAGCACGACGAAGGTTGGCACGGCTGAGGTCGGCACCGCGGAGGTTGGCACGGCTGAGTTCGGCACTGCGGAGGTCGGCACGGCTGAGTTCGGCACCGCGGAGGTCGGCACCACTGAGGTCGGCACGTCTAAGGTTGGCACCATAGAGGTTGGCACTGCTGAGGTCGGCACCACGGAGGTCGGCACGGCTGAGGTTGGCACCACGGAGGTCAGCACCGCTGAGGTTGGCACCACGGAGGTTGGCATCACTGAGGTCGGCACCCCTGAGGTTGGCATCGCTGAGGTCGGCACCCCTGAGGTCGGCACCACTGAGGTTGGCACCGCTGAGGTTGGCACCGCTGAGGTTGGCGCCGGGGAGGTCGGCACCACTGAGGTTGGCACCACTGAGGTTGGCACCGCTGAGGTTGGCACCGCTGAGGTCGGTACCACTGAGATTAGCAGCGCTGAGATTAGCAGCGCTGAGATTAACAGCGCTGAGAAATAATCTTAAGTTGTTTTTAAAAGCAGAGACACCCAGGCAGTGACTATAGCCGATAATACGAAGCAAGCGTTTTGAGTCAAATTTATCACTTTTAGGTTGACCGCAGAGGTGAAAGGCAATTTTGTCTTTGAGGTCGTATTTTGTTTGGGCATAGCGATGCAACTCTAGAAGCAAAATCATCACATTCAGCCCTGCATACACATCCACTTGACGCAATCCCAAGTGAGTTTCTCGCTCTGGTAATTGCTCCCTCAATTGTTTTTTCTTCATCTGAGGTAGGTTTACATCTTCTGCATCAATAAATTCCCCACCGCACCAACGCAAGTAGAAATCCTCTAATCTTTGGAACAGTCTGCACAAGCGTTCCACGTCTTGAAATCCTGAACCCTCAGCCAACAACCCCACCAAATATTCCACAATTGCAGGGGTTAAATTCCCATAACCTAATAAATCGTAAATCTGCCAATCCATTATGATTGTGCTAACCAAGTCTTCTTCGCGCTGACGCTTGCTTACCTTGACTGTCCAATCTACAAAGCTTTCTAATAACCGTTCTGCAAATAAAAACTCGCAAAAACTCTTGTGGACAAATTCCACGGAGCCACTGCGATCGCCTGAAGCTGGTTTAATATAAAATGCCGTCAACAAATTATTGAGTTGCTTATCTTGTTGATTTTTTTCCGAGGCATTCTCCTGTCTGGCTTGCTGAATTAACTTTGCAGCTGGGTTGTTGCTATCTTTGAGCCGTGTTTCTAACATCGTCACTCTCGCAGATTCATTCCCAGACTGCACCACACACAAAGCGGCTTCAGTGAGAAACTGCCGCAAATCTTCACTCTCCAATCCAGTCAAGCGGGAGTTATCATTCTGATTTTCACTATCACGCTGTTTTTCTAGTACCCACTTCACCGATTCATCATAGATGCGGATTTTTGCCTTAATACCGTCTGCACCTGCAAACATTTGGACATTGAGACGATTGTCTCGGTGCATCCGCGCCAGTAAATAGAGTAGTAAGGGTTCTCGTGCTAGTTTATTTTTGACTTCATCAGGGCAAGCCTGCAAAAATTCTTCAAACTCACTCTTGTTAATTTGAGCTGCAACTGACCACTTTTCCAGCCATTTTTGTTGAATTGAATCATCCATTGGCTGAAGTTCGACGCGCTTCAAGTTTTTGGTTTGTGAAAGTAGCCGCTCAATTCCTTGCAGCGCTAGGGGACGACCAGTAATCAAAAACTGATGACGGCAAAAGGGGTCTTTTTGAAACTGTTCCACCTGTTCTAAAAATTCCTTCAAGCCGCCGCTGGCTCGTCCTTCTAGTAATAACTCGTCAAACCCATCCAGTAAAAATAAAAAGCGAGTATTTTTATCGGTCAGCCAGCCTGAATCACTGGTGACAAAATCAAAAAGTTGTAAATAGTTTTCTAAAGTATCAGTTAAGTTATCTTTTAGTACGCGCAAATCCCGCAACCGAATCAGAATTGGGGTAAAGCTGGGATGTAATTCGCGCTGTACCCAATCGGCAAACATCCG
Source organism: Nostoc sp. ChiQUE02 (assembly GCF_034531305.2). Lineage (NCBI taxonomy): Bacteria > Bacillati > Cyanobacteriota > Cyanophyceae > Nostocales > Nostocaceae > Nostoc > Nostoc sp. ChiQUE02. The sequence continues at coordinate 159,320 of NZ_JAVRBN020000007.1, read as the reverse complement.
ACAAAAGACACTTTTCCCCCGTCCGGCTTCGCCCTGAATAAACAAAACTTGTTTGTGTTTTGCATCTGGGTCATTCAGTATTGCCTTAACCCACGCTTCCAGTTCAAGATTTGCATCGTCGTTGACATCGAGTTCTTTGACTTGCAAAGGTACATACAAATCCTGAAAAGTAATATGGGTTTCATCAAAAATGTTTTCTTCTGGCTTTGGTTTAATTACCTGTTCCAAATAATCTTCAATATTCAGATTCTTCTCTAGCTTTTCTTTTCCTCCGGCGCTATACCATTTCCAAAGTTTGTCCGCTTTCTCTCCGACTTCTACCAATGCGTCTTGCATATTTTCATCGGTGTGACGCGCTACCCGTTCAGTTAAGGTTTTTGCTTCTGTCTCCGTTAATCCGGCTTCTTGTAAGCGTTGCTGTAAAATCTGATTAAATGATTCTGCTAGTTGAGATTCGTGGAAATAGAGAATGGCTTTTTTCACTTCCCGCTCATCAAATTCTTGCTCACCTAATTTCTGAATCTGCAAAGCTAAAGCATGAGAAGCTGGAAGGTCTCGATCAATTTTCTTGAGTAATTCGGAATCTTGTTTGAGAATATCCTGAAAGCTATCTATGTAAGCAGCCTGACTAACTAGTAGCACACAGCTTTCTAAACTTGGCTCTTTGTTGGTTGCATCAATAATGAACTTTAGGATAGTAATGGCGATGGGTGCAAAGGGAATTACTTCTTTACTAATTTGACCGAGAGGAGAATTAAATACATCTAATAGCGACGAAATCTGTTCTACATAAGGTTTGAAGTTTTGAACATTGGGTTTTTGCTCTTTAATTGCTTTTGCCAAATCAAACACGGCTTTAGCAGCTTCGGCCCCAGTCTTTGTTACCTCTACGCCTTGTCCCCAATTCAAATCCTGAATGTTTCGCAAAAACTTCCAGAGTTTCGTCATCGCCATAGACTATTCTCCAACAGCATCAATTTGGTAAAAATGCACCTGTGTAGCGCTTCTTGTTTGTATGCAATAGACTTTGACCTCTCTCCAAACCTCTCTCCTAAAAGGAGAGAGGCTTTAAATCTTACTCCCCTTCCCTTGTAGGGAAGGGGTTGGGGGTTAGGTCTTTATTGCACTCAACTGAGAACCGCTATATTACTTAACTCATATTCAACCAGCTAAAAACTTGTTTAACTGCCAGTTCTAACTCGGTATGATTGAGTATAGGCAACTGATAAGCTATTGTATATAATTTCACTGACTACTTGTAAAACGCTGTTAGCACAGTTTTAAGTTTCATGCAGAGGCGCAGAAGCCCAGAGAGTTTTTAAAGTTTGTTGTCCACGAGTATCAAAGACTCTCCCGCGAATATCAAAGACTCTCCCGCGAGTATCAAAGACTCTCGCATGAATATCAAAGACTCTCTCGCGAGTATCAAAGACTCTCCCGCGGGTATTAAAGACTCGTCAACAGAGTCCAAAGACTGAATAATTACGAATTACGTAGCTTGCTTCTCGCCGGAGGCGAGTATTACGAATTACTAACTGCGTTGCCAAATTTTAATTGTCTTATCCAAACTCCCACTAACCAACATCTCGCCGGAAGCTGTGAAGGCTAATGCTGTGACTATATTCCCATGACCTGTAAAGGTACCCAACAATTCCCCGGTTTGTAGATGCCACAACTTAATGGTTTTATCAGCACTCCCGCTGGCGATAATTTGACCATCAGGACTTAAAGCGATCGCATATACTCTATCTCTATGTCCTTTAAGAGTATGAAGTAATTCCCCAGTCTCCAATTGCCAAATTTTAATCGTTTGATCCCAGCTACCACTCACGAGCATTTTACCATCTGCACTAATAGCTAAGGAACGAACGATGTGAGAATGACCCATGAGGGTATGCAGCGGTTGTGCATCCTTTAAACTTTTGATACCCGTCTGGGGTAAGGTGTGCCAAACTTTGATTTTGCGGTAGCTACCTGTAACTAAAGTTTCCCCGTCTCGACTCAAAACCAGGGAATGAGCAGCTGTATCATCTAAAGAAAGTGCGATCGCAACCTGACGTTGCATCAAATCCCAAAATAGAATTTTTCTGTCATCTCCGCCAGTAGCTAACATTCTCCCATCTGGGGTAAAGGCAGCACACCGCACTACCCCATTGTGTTTGTGCAAAATATCTATCAAGTCTAAAGCGCCTACATGCCAAAGCTTAATTGTCGAATCTGCACCACAACTCACTAAAGTCTGTCCATCTGAACTAAAAGCCAGGGAATTCACTTCATCCACCAGCCCAGACATCACCCAAGGATACTCTGATAATGTCTCTATTAATTCACCCTTGCTTAAATCCCAGAGTTTCGTCTCTCCACGACTACCACTTGCCAATATGGGTAAGGCTTTGCCATTCTTACACCCCGAACTGAAAGCCAAGCAATTAATGCCTCTGTTGTGTCCTTGCAAAGTCTGCCAGCATTCCCAGTCACCGACTATACTTTTAAGGCAATGCTCTGATGGTAGAGTCTGTATTGTATCTGCGATCGCTCTCTCAATAATTACTGGCGACGCATCTTTTTTGCCAACAAGTGATTCTAAATACCAACTTAACCCCCCTGCATACAACAAGTTACTCGGATTAATGTAGATTTTTGGTTCAGTAAGTTCAATTTGATTTGCAGGTAAAAAGCCTGTAATTATACTCTGTTTTTCGTCGTATCCTAACTTACCTGTAGATGGATAAAACAAACAAAGAAAAATTAATACTTGGTGCTTTTTTAAATCTTCTTGAGTAACCGACCACTTAATTTTGTCTTTCTTAATACCATTAAAACTTTCTCCATCAGCAACATAAACTTGAACACTTAGCTGAGGATTATCTTTTAGTAAATAAGAAAATTTGCTTTCGCCACACAAATTTCCCTCATCATCTAAAACCATGCTTTGCAAGGTATCACAAGATACCTTTTTTACCAACTTCCCCAAACGTTCAGTTATCACCCGGTCAACAATATGCTCCCGTAAAAAATAATCTTCCGCTTGTCGTTGGAAGTATTTGGGAAAAGGTATTGTCCAGTCAGGAGGCTCAGGATATTCAGGCGGCGTCGGCGGCGGATTTTTGGCGAGAACTTCTGCTTGTTGGCGAGAAAGTTCTTGGAGTCTAGCCAATGGCTCGCCCCAAAAAGCCATAATTTCAGTGTGACAACCTTTGACTTGACTTTCCAGCAAAGATAAGTCGTAAGTTTTAGGTTTTTTCACACGTTGAAGGAAGTCAGCTTGTTGAGCTTTAAGTAAGCTAATCCAATCCATCTGCATTCCTGCGGCAAACTATTGCATACCTACGGTAAGCTATACCAATGCAATTACTCAAGTTTATAACCTTAGTTAATTAAAAATTCAGTAATGTTAGCAGTCTAATAAAACACAGCCATTGGCAGATGTTTCCGGGAAAGAGATAGATGGATAGCACTTAGACATTTCATGAACTGATGCAGTTGAATGAAGTATATAGAATTAAATGATGTCAGTCAATTCTAACGAAGATAGAGAACGAGATACTGTTTCTAGAGAAACAGTTCTAGCTGCAAAGGAAAGTTTAATCTGAGAGAGATTTCAAAGGTTGCCGTAAGGTTAAGTCAACAAATACCTACACGAAAATAACCTAGTAATGATGATTCTAGGGTATATTATCTGACATCGGCATGAATGGTGAAGATTGGCTAATTTTAACCTTTGCGTTTTGGTTGTCTGGGTGTAGTACTTACATCAGAGGAGTCGCCAAAAGTATCCCTTGCCTCAATCTGTTTAATTTTCATTTGCAAGTTCAAGTCATCACTGCTAACAATTGTTTCTAAATTCGCTAATCTCCGCTCTAACAGTTCTATTTGCTGCTGTTGTAAATAGTTAGTTTTTGATTTTTGCTCATCAGAACGCCAAACAGCAACTGTACCAACAGCAGCGCCACCAATTGCAACTAAAGGAAGAATAGCACCACTTCTAGTAACTGCTGAGAGTGGGACGCAAACTCCGAGAATAGCGACTGTAATTACCCAAATTCTTGTGGTGGCAGATAATCTGACATCTTGGTATTGTTCTAGATTTGTTTGAGATTTTTTAGCCATAAGTAAATTTAAAGAAAAGTTATTTGCTAGGTTGACACAATTGCTTACTAAAATACTTCCTACAATTGGGTTAAATCTAATTACTTAGTAAACTTTATGTAATTATAATCACTACATTATTTCATCTCACTAGATTGGGATTGCTAGGAGCAGTTGTACCTGGGCAATAGAAAAATTTTCAATCATATCAGGAAGAACCAGATGACAGTTCGTGCTTTTTTCCAAGCTGCTAAAGTCGAGGGTTTCCAGTCTCCTTACGATACCATCCACCTGAAAATTTTCTATCCAGCACAGATATCGAAGCGTAAGGGAGAAAGAAATAGGGAAATTTTGCCAGTTGATTTAGAAAAGGCACCTTTTCCAGTAGTGATTTTCTTCAATGGCTTTAACTGTGATGCTCAACAATATCAATGGTTGGCAGTTAAACTCGCTGAACGTGGACTAGTGGTGATTCTCTTTAACTGGATTGCGGAAATGATACCAGGAATAACTAGTCTGACTCCAGGGGTTGATTTTGAAAAGATGAAACCAACAATTTATCGTACTGTTCCCACTACTTTGGCTTTGCCAACACTGCTAGCGAAAGTGGAACAGTTACAGTCTGAGGGTATTTTAGCTGGAATGCTTGATCTACAAAGAATAATTTTAGGTGGACACTCCGCAGGTGGTAGAGTAGCGATTGAAAATGCTGATCCCGACTTTTTCCCTCAAATTGCAGCATCTTTTGGTTATGGTTTACACACTATGGCAACGTTATTATTGGGGTACGAGGCGGGTACTATCTTATCCTTACCAGACTCCCTACCACTTCTACTGATGGGAGGAACCTGTGATGGAGTAATTATGAACAACAGCGATCTCTACGGTGTGAGTCCTGGAAATACTACCACCCCAGTCATCCGTACATTCCAAGAAGCTATTACTGGAGGACGAAATGATAGCTATCTGGTACTTCTGGATGGGGCAAATCACTTTTCGATAGTTGATCGGCTAGACTCCACCCTAGAGACACCCTTGTTGGACTTTCCCGCCACCCAACCTCAAGAAAGCTTCCGTTTGCTGATGGGTGAAATCATTAGTTTGTTTATTGACACTTATGTTCGCCATCAACCAGAAGCATCTCAGTCGCTTGAGCAATTATTAAATACTGCCAATCCTCTGATAAAATCCTTTGAGCGTAAATAGTTAAGCTAATTATGACAAGTGCATCTTATATTTTTCTGGCTGGGGCAAGTCGCGGTGTTGGTCGAGAAATTGCTCAATATCTCACAGCGCAACAGCTAAAGGTAAAAGCACTCCTGAGAACAGCGGCAGTTGCTACTGAACTAGAAAAAATCGGTATTGAAGTAGTTCTAGGAGATGCCTTGAATGTTGGCGATGTAGAACGCGCAATGCTTACAGATGAACCTATTCACACCGTTATTAGTACAATTGGCGGTTTACCATCAGAGGGAGAAAGGGCAGATTATCCTGGTAATAGAAATCTGATCGATGCAGCAGTTAAAGCTGGAGTACAAAAGTTTATTCTTGTATCTTCTATTGGTGCTGGTAATAGTATTGTTGCTCTGTCACCCCAAGTTTTAGCAGCACTGGGAACAGTTTTAGTTGAGAAAGACAAAGCTGAACAACACTTAATTGCCAGTGGACTCACCTATACAATCATCCGTCCTGGTGGACTCAAGTCAGAACCAGCAACGGGTAATGGCGTTTTGACTGAAGATCCCCACATTATTGGTAGCATCAATCGTGCAGATGTCGCGCAGTTAGTTGGTCGCAGTTTAAATAGCGATCGCACCAATAATAAAATTTTGTCAGCCGTAGACCGAAATATGCTGTTTGCACAAAGAGAATTTGCAGAATTTACTTTGGAGTAATTTAAGCACGCCAGCGGAGTATCTGACCCTTGACAGGATTCACAAATTCTCGTCCTTCAGCGACAGACCGAGCATACTCCCGCTTTAACTGGTAGTACCACTGCGCTTGCATATCTGAGTCTTTAATCAGCCGTAGCACAGGATTATATTTCAGGCCAATCTGCTGTTTTTCCACAACCGTCCGGTCTTGACCAATGAAAGTTCGTGCCAGCACATGTAACAGTGGTTTGAAAAATCCCACCCAAGGAAGTGTCCAGTAAAGAGCAAAAGTTACCTCAGTTTCTGTGTCTGAAATAGGTGTAACTGCCGTTAAATTAACGACTCGATGGTTGCCAATTGTGGTTTCTTCTATTCTGACTCCAGGTAAACGAAAAGAAATTTCTGTTTCCGGTACACCACCACCAATCAGCCAGTATAATCGACCACCATTCGCTGGTAATCGGTGTCGTCGCATTGTGAAGCCGTAGGGCGAAGCATCAAATTGTTTTACTTCCTCGTGCAATTGCTCATTTCGCCACCACCAAGCGCGATGAACGTAGGGTGAATGAGCAGGATCCATCAGGCCTACCACTGCATGATCTATAAAACAAGGGAATTTTACCACCTCTACAAACTGGTGCGATCGCTCCCCAAACCCTGGAATTACCGGAATTTCCATCTCAGAAGCAGGTTGAGGGTTATCGGGATCAGCCATATATATCCAGATATTTCCTTGGGCTTCCCGGATTGCATAGGACTGCACGTCAAAGCGACTCAAATCCATTTGCTGTTCCTCTACAAGAGAAGGTATCGCAGTACAGCGCCCAGCGGAGTTAAAGCGCCAACCGTGGTAACAGCATTCAACTTCCTGCCCATTGAATCTACCACAACTCAAGGGCACACCACGATGGGGACAAATATCCGTCATCGCAGAGACTTTACCATCCTGGCTGCGAACTAACAGCACTGGTTCTCCCAAGAAAATGCGGCTGATCATCATACCTGGCTTGATCTGATTACTAGGCAGAGCATAGTACCAAGTATTACGTAATACAAAATTATCGTTATTTTTCATAACTAATTGCGTCTGCCTTTGACACAACGAAAGTCCTGGTTTGTGGAAAGGAAGATTATGCTTGAAAACATTTTTTCAGGTTTTTGATTGCTGTAAGTAAATTCAACTGATGCACTTGTTGGTCGTGTTCGTAATTCTCTCAGATTTAGGTTGTTCTAGGAGGATTGCAGGTGTGATGTAGCATTATTCGCCAGAAATTTGGACAAATACCGTTCTTTTACGCGGGCCATCCAACTCAAAAAACAACACAGATTGCCAGGTTCCCAAAGCTAATTTACCATCCACAATAGGAATTATCTCACTCGTGGTCAGCATCATTGCCATTAAGTGAGAGTGAGCATTAATCGGCTCATCTTCCGGGACATCTCTTAAATGCAAGTCATTATGCAAATAGCTGTCTGATTCCGGTGCTAATTTTTGCAAGAACACTTTTATATCTTCTAACAATCTGGCTTCATTTTCGTTGATAGCTAAAGCTGTTGTTGTATGTCGAGAAAATACTAAAATTTGTCCATTTTTAATGTATGTTGAAGCCAGAAAATCTTGGATTTGTGGTGTGATATTATAAATATTAATTTTTGGTTCCGTTTCAATTTCAATTAACTTATTAAAAATCGGCATCTTTTCAATTTTATATTTGGGATTGCGGACGAGATACGCTAACACAGCTTAACGCTTTCATAAATTTAAGAAAAAATCTAAAATTTAAAATCCAAAATTGAATGACTACTAACTCCTAACTATAGTTTCCAAACCTTGCACTAATCTCTCTATACCTTCTTTTGCCGTCTCTTTTTGCAGCGCCCCATAGGCAACGCGTAGATAGCATCCGTCATCCATGCCAAAGGTTGTACCTGGAATAACTGCTACTTTATGTTCCTGGATTAGTCTTTTAACTAACTCAAAAGCATCTATTTGAGTATTAACTTTGAGGAAAAAATAGAAAGCGCCATTGGCGGGGATAATACTACATAAACCTTGTAAGCAGTTAAGGAAATCGAGTACTAGTTGCCGAACTTGAGCTATTGCACCTATATTACTCTCCAAATACTCCGCTTTTGCTTGCAATGCCCCTAAAGCTGCATATTGGGAAATTACTGGCGGACAAATCAAAATTGTATCCTGGACTTTTTTGACGGCGACAAGTAAGTGTTTGGGAATCACCATGTAGCCAATGCGCCAACTAGCAAAACCGTATGCTTTGGAAAGGCTATAGAGAGAAATGGTGTACTCGCTACTATTAGCAAATGCACCAGGTGAAATATGTTTTACCCCGTTATAGGTAAAGTATTCATAAGCTTCATCGCTGATGTGGTAAATGCCGCGAGTGCCACAAATTTGATTTACTTGGCGCAATGCTGCTTCAGAATAGACAACTCCAGTCGGATTATTTGGTGAAATTGTGACCACAGCCCGTGTTTTGGGTGTAATTGCTTGAGCGATCGCTTCTGGACGCAATTGGTAATTTTCATCTGTCGCCACTAATACTGGATGACAGCCAGCCATTGTGATCGCCATTTCATGGTTGAAATAGTAGGGTGTATTCAGAATAATTTCATCGCCTGGGTTAGTAATAGCAAGAATGGCATTCATGAATCCCATATTGCTTCCCGCTGTCACGACAATGCAGTTTCCCCCATTGATTTCAATCCCGTTGAAGGCTTGCAATTTTCCAGCAACTGCTGTCAGCAATGCAGGAATTCCCTCAACTGATTTGTATAGATTATTGGTTGGTTCAGCCAGAAATTTGGATAAAAATTCTATGGCTTCAGGTGGTGGGTTGTAAGAAACAACACCTTGTCCAAGAGAGATTGTTCTAGGAGAATTTTTAATCAGCTCCCCAACCACAGGAATAATCGGCGACTGTACCGCGTGCATACGAGAGGTTAGGGATTCCATGTTTCGATGCCTATAGACCTGGCTTTAGTATTTTTGTAATAGGATAAAAACCGACTAGTCGTGATATTCATTTACTGATCGCAACTGGTCGGGCGTAGTTCTATCAAGTTGTTTTGTGCTTGATTATTTCTAGTCAATTTCAGCTACTGAGTCTTGTTTAACTAGAAAACAATTTACTATTTTAAAAACCATCATTGTTAAAAGTCTTGTTTTTTCGACCAACTACCTCGGGGATTATCCTCTCGCGGCTTGGCTTTATTAACTCTGAGTTGACGACCCATCCATTCTGCACCATCTAATTCTGTAATGGCTGCATCTTCTTGAGCATCTTCAGTCATATCAATAAATGCAAAGCCCCGTAGTCGTCCTGTTTCGCGGTCGGTAGGCAATACAACTCTTTTCACCTCGCCGTAGTCTGCAAACACTGCTCTTAAGTCTGCTTCAGTGGCGCGGTAGGAGAGATTTCCAACGTAAATAGTCATGTGGGATCACGTAATTTTCAACAAAGAGCAATTAGTTCAGCTAAAAAACAGATTTAACAAAATTGCAAATATTGCATAACCCTCCATGATTCACCAATGTTGCGGTGAATGTTTTAGGAGAGTAGTCAATCAAATGGCATTGGCTGAACTTACACATACGCTCATATAATAACTGATTGTGACATTTTTCAAAGTACGAGATTTGACAAACTCTTATTACATGAAAAACTCCAACCTAAGAGTGGGTTGGAGTTTTTGGGAATGGGGCATGAAGAAAAATTACCAATGCTCCAAGTGACGGGGCGGCTATCTTGATTTTTCACAAGATGTGGAAAGTCAGATAAAAAGTCTAGCGTTGCGTCGCGATCGCCAAAGAAGGTACTTTGGTTCGTTGCGCTATCGAACAGACAGGCAACAGACTAGTACACTGTGGTGGAAGTTTGCCTACCTTTAACACTTGATTAAGTGCCAAGTTTTGTTAATTGAGATGGTACTTAGATTTTGCAGTCCTGTACTAGTATTTTCCCTGAGCAATATGATAAGATTCTACAAAATACTACGTGAACATACTCTTTTGGTAGGTAGAAAATAAATTCTTCCCTTCTGCCTTCTGCTCTTTACTTTTATTCGGTAAAGGTTCAATCCGTGATGCGGAATTCCTAATATCGTTTCTTTGTGAAGTTGTATATATTTATCCCCCGGCTACGCCGTCCCCCCTTATCAAGGGGAGACTACATCGGGGTCTTGTTATGTGTATCTTCACACAGGATTGGTATAAGTCAGGAAAAAGATAAAACCGAATGAATAAGAGAATGGGTCTGAAAAAGCTAGTCAGCTTTGGAATTTTTGTGCTGGTCTTCGTCATTGGGTTTGGTTTCACGTCAATTGCCCGTGGTTATGACTATCCACCCCCAACTCAGAAGATTGAGTTTGCCCAACAGACGAGCGATCTCATGCTCAACACGTTGTTTGCAGCGCTGACGCAGGAGTTTGACGAAACCACGGCGGATAACGTGGAGCAGGGTAAGCAGTCCATCTCGCTGATATTTAACGATCAGAACAAGGATATGCGGTTGGTCGGCACCGTCGGCCCACTTCGGGAAAACGATCGCCCCCGCGACAACTTTGAGCGTCAAGCAAACGCGCTGGCACTGGCAGGGCAGGCATACACGTCCATCCAGCGCGTGGACAATAAATGGTACTATTGACGCTCAATCCCCCTCAGCAACTTTAGGGCGGAGTGTGCCCTTTGCCACATAAATTTCCCAGCCGGCCCCACATCTGACTTGGTGGGCGCACTCATGCTCAGAGTGCCAATCAAGGAGTAAGGGACTTCCAAAAAATAAAATAATCATTGCAGAAAGTAGGAGTCAGCGCTACCGAAGGCAGCTCTGACTCCTTTTTTTGTAGTAAATTTAACTATGTATGCTTGAGGTTTTTAGTCAATCGAAATCTGCTGAGGGCCAGTACCTTTGCCGTTATGCGCGTCCGTTGTGTTGTTGGTGTAACTATTTGAGCGGATCTGTTTATCCAGCCAGCTTTTAACAGGATCGTCAGCAAGGTTAAGCCGAAGCACACCAGAGAAGAACCCACCCACAAATGAGACTGGATGCTGAGTAAATTCTCTGAATATAGGTGACAATTCATTAATGAACATTAAAAGACTCCTGGCACTGCCGTAAAAAATTATTACTTCTTAATTGATCGTAACGTGTTATGGCATGGGGCATGGGGCATTGAGTACAAGAGGCAGAGGTGCAAAGGGGCAGAGAGAGGGGAAGAGGGAAAGAGGGGAAAAACTTACTGCAACTTCTCCCCTGCTCCCCAGTCCCCAGTCTTCAGTCATTTCACCTTATGAAGTTGGTTGCTGATCGGGAAACATACACTTATCAGAATCACAACCACTAGGACCGGCCTCTGTCATTTCGCCTAAATCGTAGCGGCTTAGTACTGCACAGAAGTCATCTGTTTTACGCCGCGCTTTCACCTCTTGAGTCAAGCGATCGTAGGTTGATTTGTCTATTGGTTCAAACGGCAAACGTGGGAATGATTGCAAATCATCAAACCGGGCTAAAAGAGCCGCTGAAATATATCCCTCATCATTCTGGATGGTTTCATAGATACGCTGCCCCAAAGACTCAATTTCATCAGAGCGGAGTTCCAAAGTAGCTGATGTGTTGTGAGTCACGTACCAACGTTGAACCTGGAGGACAAAATCAAATTGGGCTAAGGCTGAAAACTTAGAAACATCAATTTCATCAGCCCCTGGTAAATCAGCCCAAGTTACAGAAACAGGGATTTCCACCAGCCATTCACTCACCCGTGAATCAAAGGGATCGTTAAGCAAATTGCCCTGTTCATCTTTGTCTGATTGAGAGGGAATGACGTTGTAACCATAGTCAATACAAGCTAAAGCTACTGGGTCATTTTTTCCGAAGGTGATCCGGCGAATAAATCTTTGTGCTTTGGGGGGATGCCACCCTGAACTAGCATTAGTTAATAAAGCCTTAGTACCACTGGGTTGAACTGTGGTGCAACGATTTGGACGTTTGAGATTGTGGCGATCGCAATAATCCCAAACAACTCGATGTACAGTATCTTTCCAGAAACTTAGGTATTTCTGTTCCTCGCGCTTGAAAGCCAATCCTTGTGCAGTTGCGGGTCTTCCTTCTTCCCACCAGCGTAGCCAATCAACACCAAACGCATGGACAAAGAAATCAAATAAACCGGTAAAAGAAACTCCCACAATCGGGTCTAATTCACGGCTGTATTGATAGCGTGGTTCCAGAAATTTGTGATTTAAAAGTGCTGCTACAGATAACGCCCCAGCAGTGAAAGCCTCTTCTTGTTCTTTGTAATTATGTGGGTCGATTTGATTAAGGTGAACCTCTGACAAATTACAGTGGAAGTTACTACCGATGATTTCCAGATTTGTTACCCTAGAGGCTTTTTATCCCCTAGTTCTACTGCTTGATTATTTGCAGTAGCTCCGCGTACATTTTGCAGATGTGACTTCAGATCATAAAAGTATTTTTCACATCCGCCCCCGCACTCTTGGAGAGATTATATTCTAGACACAAATTTTTTATTTAATCTAGTTTCACTCTCTACGCTGTACGGTGTCAAAGGCTTTTTACTTCCTTTGATTACCACGGGATTAGCATCTCAGCTTTCCCCGTTTTTGCGAGGTTTTTAACGTGAGGCAAAATCAATTACCACACGGATTTAAACCGTAACGAGCTAAACGATGTTCTAGCTCATTAGCATCAAGATTGGGATAACGTTGTTTTAACCAATCTTTTGCTGTTCCTTGTTCATAAGCTTGCAAAAAACTAACTTTCAAAGCTTGTGTTGGCAGCAAATCAATGTTCGATCGCGCTACGGCTTCACCAGCCCATTGAATCGCTCCCTCTCCGCTGTAATATTGTTTGCGGACAGCACCAACACATTCTTCTAAGGTTGGCTTGCGGTGAAAAACTCTGGTATGGTTTGCCATCCTGAGTGCATCACGCTCTGGATCGATTCGCCAGTTGCCACTTTCATCTTGCTGCCATAAATTATCTTTGGCATCGGCGAACAAACTATCTTCGCTAGAACCTTGCCTCATACCAGCTGAACGCCTAATATTACCGGCAACAATTGTTACAGCAGCTTGATCGATTAATAGACAGCATTCAACTGAATTTAATTGTCGTCCTCTAGCTTTATTTAGGATGGAGGCACAACGCTGATAAAGTCCGGGCAATTTCACCGGATTCGCAACTCCTCCAAAGCCGTTGAGAGTTTCTCCTGCTTTGCGGACATCGCTGATATCAACTAATACTTCAACTTCTGTTGAAAATTGCTCATCAGTGGAGAGTTCTAATAGGGCTTGATATGATTCAACCCAACCTTCACGGCTATCTCCAACGTGAATAGTGACGTTATTGCCTTCTATATGAGTTTCAGTATATTCACGCCGCTGTTGAACAGGAGTACTGCCAATTTCACCTTGTACAGTGATATTAAGTTGATTACGGATGGGGGGCAACTGGTTAATAAATTGTGGTTCTAGGACAGCTCCAGTACCACAGCCCATCATTGCCAAATCCATCATTAATCCGAAGGCACTCCAGTCTTCGAGATTAGTAGAGGTGCAATTATAAGCGCCAGAAAAATTCTTTGGCTTGGTTATCCAGTCTGTACCACCAACCCACAGCCAGCGTCCACTGGGCATAGCTTTCAAGTTGCGCTGCATCTGATCCAGTATGGCAGCTTCTTCTTGAGTTAGCTTTCCCAACTTGATTAAGCCGAGTAGAGTGCGATCGCATACTTCATCCCATGTTTCCCTTAGTCCCGCCTTTGTACGGCGGCTATAGGTTCTAAAAAATACGGGATTAGCAGCCGGTGCAGTTTCTGGAAACCTTGCACTCTGGCGTGTTCTTTCGAGATTCTGAACCATATATCAAGTGTCTTGCGTTCTTGTTGCGTGCGGACAGATTATGACTATACGCCAAGTAGTTTGAGTATTAAAGATTGTCAAATTGTCCACTTTACGCTAGCTCTACCCTGCACTAATTACAACAGAAATTTATGATGTATAATGTCCTTCACCCTTGGGTATGAGACATATACTAAGTTTTAATTAGCACAGATTAAGTTACGAGTATAATTACTTCTATCGCCTCATCTTTAGCCTGATTCTCACGACTCAGTACTGGTTTAACACCCTGCTACCGCTAACGGTGCTGAGAATTTTTCATTACTTTCCCCCAACTCAGTGGTGACAGTTAAATAAGTTGTGGCTGCAAAAAGTTAAATCCAAACAATTAATTCCAAACTCTTGGGAACTATAAATTGAGTTACAGGAAATTGATTATGAATCATGAATGGGAATCTCTAAATCCTGATGATGATGTTGTGCATTTTCACCAAGAAGTATTTGAAAATTTACCCCGAACTCAAATAGTGTTTCAGTTATTAAAGGAAGTCAACAAAATTTGGGCAAAACACTGTACATCTTCGGGGTCAAGAATATTTGGAGAAGGATTTGAATATTGTGTTTTAATACCTGGTCAACAATGGCGAACAGGTAAAATTAGATTACGTCTAGAATTTTGCCCTGATGAAACTGAAATCGAAGACAAACAAAAAAATAATCGATTAGAAATAAAACAGGAAAACTCTCCGCTCGACGACCTTCGCCAGCAACTCAAGTAAAGTGAAAATTAATATCAAAATTGTAACCGCCGATGCACGTTGGTAGACACCGATATAATAGAAAATTATCTGTGTCCGTGTGCGCTGAAAAAAACCAAAATGGTATGGACTCCTTTACATGCAAAAATACATCGCACCATCCGATCGCGCCATTTATTTGAGCGCAATCAACGGCTATTAATCGCTGTCTCCGGCGGACAAGATTCTCTGTGTTTAATAAAATTACTTTTAGATTTACAATCCAAGTGGGGATGGTATTTAGGTATTGCTCACTGCGATCATCGCTGGCGTCTCGACTCCGAAGCTAATGCTCACCACGTCGAAAACTTGGCTAAAACTTGGGGTATATGCTTTTATTTAGAAACAGCCAACAAATCTATAAATAGTGAAGCTGCTGCACGCGATTGGCGCTATCAAGCTTTAAGTGCGATCGCTCAGGCAAATAATTATCAATATATAGTTACAGGACACACCGCCAGCGATCGCGCCGAAACTCTCCTCTACAATTTAATTCGCGGTACTGGTGCTGATGGCTTACAAGCCCTGACTTGGCAACGATCCCTAACTACAGGCATTATGCTAGTGCGTCCACTTTTAGAAATTACTCGTTCACAAACAGAGCAATTTTGTCAAGAGTTTAAATTACCGATTTGGGAAGATTCCACCAATCAAGATTTACAATATGCCCGTAACCGCATTCGCCAAGAATTATTACCATATTTGCGAGATAATTTCAACCCCCAAGTAGAATCAGCCTTAGCCCAAACAGCAGAACTTCTCCAAGCAGAAGTGGAATATTTAGAAAAAGCTGCCCAGGAGTTGCGGGAGAAGGCGATGGGTATGGGGCATGAAGGAGATTCCCTTACTCCTCTCGTTCCCTTACAGTTAAATCGTCGAGTATTGCAGAAAGCACCATTGGCGTTGCAACGTCGCGTGATGCGTCAGGTATTGCAGCAAATACTGACTGATGCTCCTAGTTTTGAACACATCGAAAAATTAAGGGCTTTAATTATAGCGCCCAACCGATCGCAAACTGATCCATTTCCTGGTGGTGCGATAGCTCAAGTAGAAGGCGACTGGATCTGTTTGAAATAGTTATTTAAAGGCTTTTTCTTATCAGGGACTATGCACATTATTAGTTTTAGAATTTTCAATATTAAAGGAAATAAATATCTAGCAATCCTAAATGAGTTGTGAAAAAAATGAACCAGACATAAATATAGCGATCCTAAATCATTTATGAAATTGTCTGTTTGTTTTCTTGGCGCTCTTGGCGGCTTCTCTACGAGACGCTACGCGAAGGCGGTTGATAATTTTCACAACTTAAATAGGATTGCTATATCAGTGGTTTTAGCAACTACTTTGCGTAAATGTTTATTAGACATATTTGGCTCCTTGACAAGACATAA
The DNA here is from genome assembly GCF_034531305.2 of Nostoc sp. ChiQUE02. Lineage (NCBI taxonomy): Bacteria > Bacillati > Cyanobacteriota > Cyanophyceae > Nostocales > Nostocaceae > Nostoc > Nostoc sp. ChiQUE02. The sequence continues at coordinate 143,293 of NZ_JAVRBN020000007.1, read as the reverse complement.
ATGTAGTTAATTTCTAGCTAAATCCCAACATAGCGAGACTGTAAAAACAGTTTTTTTGTACTTATATTACTAGCTTTATGGCGATATTTTTTGTCATGTTACTATCAAGTCTGAACCTTATATGTTTACCCATAGCTAAGACCGCAAAAAAAGTGATGAAAGGGATAATTTTTTATATAATAATACCAGTAGTAATCTCAGCAATCATAGGATCGCTCTGGGCAATAATTTATTTACTGTATAGCCAAAATATTCAAGTAACTCTTAAGTTATTTTTCTACTCATTTTTGGGAGGATTGCTTGGTGGAATAGTTGGTGGTTTTATTGGCCATTTAGTTGGTTCAAGGACATCTAAAGAAGCATCAGGTGATATCTTTATTGGCGCTGAAGGCTTCAACTGGTTCTTTTGGATTTTAAATTTCTGGATTATAGGCATTATTGAAGGAGCAGTTTTAAGAGGATTGATTTTTATCAGATTTTATTCATAATCCGTTTTTGATAAATACGTGTTTATAGATGCTATTCGTGCGTATTTCTTTTATTTTTTGTCGAATTCCGATCGTTGCTTTTATGTGTTTAACTAGAAAATTTTACGGTTTATAATACTATACATATATAAATGAAAACTCAAAGTGTCATAGCAATTGTAACGACTCCAACAGTAATCTCAGGAATGCTTGGAGCGATTTGGGCAATATTTTATTTCAGATATACCCAAAATATTCAAGCAAGTTTTGAATTGTTTTTTTACTTCTTTTGTGCTGGTTTAATTGCTGGAATAGTTGGTCTAATTATTGGTATTTTATTTCAGTCGATTTAAGTTATTAAAGTATCAGGTTTGGGATGCTCATAGTTCGTACTTGGGCTTTAGTTAGGCTAAAGCCCAAGTACTTGTTAAGACGCTAATAATTCTGGCTGAGGCATTAAACTTTGGAGAGTATGGCGCAACTGAGCGATCGCTTGGACTTGATAATCACCAGTTTCCTGGAATTGATCCAAAGATTCTCCAATTCCTTGCAGCTTTTGCCGTAATTCATCTAGAGAATCCTGAATTGGTTGTAGTGCTTCTTGATAAAGATTCACTCGACCACAATATTCAGCAGTTGTTCTTCGTAGGGATAGCAAGTTTTCCTCGAGCGCTTTCAGTTCTTGGCGCTTTTCATCTAGATCGTGAGTTTGATTGTCAATCATTCCCTGATTTAGCTCAACACCAGAACGAATTTGCTCAATCTCACGTTCCAGCTTTTGGATTTCCTGTGAATATTGTTGTCGCTGGGTTTCAATTTGTAACAGAATTGGTTCTAAATTAATTTTGTTGTTGCTTTCTTCTTCTTCAGCAACAGGATGTCCTTGGCGCCGCAGCAGTACAGTTTGGTGTTGCTTGAGAAACTTCTGATGCTGTAGCATATTGCGGCGTTGTCCCACCAAGCTGGAGTTTAGCATCTGATAAAGGTCTTTTTCATCAGTTAGTTCTAGTTCCAAATTGATGTGATCGTGGTCAGATGCCTGATTTAATTTAGTTTGGAGTTCTTCTATAGCTTCTTGTTTATATTTCAGTTCTTGTTCTTGATCGTGAACAAAGCTAGCGTCTATTTCTAACTTATGCTGCAAGTCTTGCACTATCTTTTGTAGTTCTTCTAAAGGCATTTTCTCCAAAGCTTCCAGATCAGCTTGCTGGCCGAGAACTACATCACCAGATGTTGCAGCTAAAGAGTGCATCTGTTGATATAACTCTTCGGCGTTTCTTAACTGCTCTTTAATTATCCGAGCATATTCTTGCTTGCTGGTAAGGTCTGCTGTATTTATCTGCAATTGGGCTGTTTGCTGAACTAGAGTATTTTGTGCTTCTTGCAATGCATTTTGGCGATCGCTAAAGGTTTGTGATAAACGCTCAACTTCTTCTTGCTGTTGTGCGATCGCAGTTTTTTCCTCCTCCAGTTTTTGCCAGTGCGGAGTGAGAGTAGCTTGCTGCTTTTCGACCAATTCCAAGGCTAGATGCAGCTGTTCTCTGACTGTTTCCGTGGGAGCAACACGACTAGACAAGCGATCGAGTAACTCACTCATTACCCGACTTTGCTCTTCATCCAAAACCGTCCCTTGTTTAAAATCTGCTTGACGTTCCTCTAGGCGACGCTGCTCACCCCGTAAATGCTCCCAAGCCCCTTCCAACTCTTGGCGGTTGCGCTCAACTTCTGTTTGTAAGCGTTCAATTTCCTGGCGCGAGGTGTCAACTTCCTGTTTTTGCTCCTCCAGGTGTTGTACCTCATCCTCCAATTGTTGCAACTGTTCTGCTCGTACTTCCATGTCCATTTCACGGCGATTCAACTCTTGCGCCTGAAATGTTAGCGACTGTTTCCACTGATCGATCTCATCTTCCTTGAGCTTAAATTTCTCCAACTGGCGGGAAAAATTCTGCAAAATGTTGACTAGTGGACGCCCTGCTTCTTGAATCCGCTGCACTTGACGATTCGGATTCATTTCAACCAGTACCAAAGCACCATCATTTAATTTGCTTGCGTCCTCAGCGGCAATCACTTCTTCCGACACAGTACTCCAATTCTGGTCAGTTCGCTGACAAGCTAGCAGTTTCAGTTCGGTTTTGGCACCGCCACTGAGTAAACCACCTTTCTGTTTTTGTACTTCTGCTAAATACAGCACACCGTTAGTCCTTTATTGATGCACTTAAAGTTCGTGTTTTGGGATATACCTTAAATAATTCTGTTAACTTGCCTCACTAAACCGAAGTTTAGGAAAACAAGACAGACAAAACTATAGACGCAAGATATTACGTCTTGATACTTATAAAAGCGACTTAGTCGCGCCTTTATATTTTGTACTGATGACAGTGATGATGACTTCCGTGTTAACACTAGCTTTGTCGAAGTGTATTACGAAAGATGAAGGTTTATAGTTTAATGTATTCCCTAATGACAATCAGAACAGAGTCAAAATCTTTCCAATACTCGATAATCAATACTTAAAGAAGGATTCAGATATCAGAAATACTTAAGGAGTACTTTTTAGATAAATGCAGGGAAATTTAAATGAAATTGATATTTGCAGTATCCTGCAATTGATTGAGTTAGGACAGCGAACTGGGCAACTATGGGTAGAAGCTCATAGCTCTCACCATAACAACAAACTAAGTGGAGACGGAGCAAGCATTTATCGCCCCAAACAACAGTCTTGGTTCGTCTTTTTCCTGAATGGTCAAATTATCTATTGTCAAGAAGGCGAGAGTAGTTTATCCAGAATTAGCGATTATTTACGTCATTACCGAGTTGAGATGCGACTCACTGACAAACAAATTGCTTCCCTACCACCAAGCGACTCGCCAGAGTATGCATATCTTTGGGCACTCTTGGAGCGGAATATCATCAACCCAAAAATAGCTGGTAGTATCATTCACGGCTTGGTGCATGAAACTCTCTTTGACCTGCTGAGTTTACACCAAGGTAACTTCATTTTCCATCAGGGTGTAGCACTTGCGCCGCAATTAAACACTTTCGAGATTGCTCCATTTGTGACAAAAATTACGAAGCAGGTGCAAGAGTGGAAGCAACTCTATCCACACATTCAGTCTCCAGAACAATTGCCAGTGTTATCTGACAAAGTTCAGCTACAATCTTCCCTACCAGAAGCAACCGTGAATAAGCTACAACATTGGGCTGATGGGAAAACATCCTTGCGACAACTGGCTCGCCATCTCAACCGAGACATTTTGACAGTCGCTAAGGCAATATACCCATACGTGCAACAGAGTTGGCTACAGTTAGCATACGTAGATACAACTAAACTAGATAAACACAGTGAGAGCTGGGAATTGAAGGGAAAACAGAGGGGGCGGATAGTATGTATTGACGATGCGATCGCCATCGGTGAGACTATAAATTCCATCCTACAACCACAAGGTTATGAAGCGATCGCTCTCACCAATCCCTTAGAGGCACTGAGTCTGGTTTTTCAACTCAAACCAGATTTAATTTTATGCGACATTGCCATGTCGGAATTGGAGGGATACGAGGTTTGCGCCATGCTGCGACATTCAACAGCATTTCGGCTCACACCAATTATCATGCTTACTGGTAAAGATGGATTTATTGATCGAGTCAAAGCTAGGATGGTCGGGGCTACAGATTATTTAACAAAACCATTTACAGACACTGAGTTACTCATGCTCGTGGATAAATATATTAACAACCAATGAAAATTGGGCATTGGGTATGGAGCAAAACAGTTCCGTTAGCGGATAGCTAGGGTTTAGTCCGTTCCGAGTAAAAAAGTGAGATTCTCCACTCACCACTCAAAACTCCTAAGAGGGATTGGACATATAAAGAGATCGAAGATTTGTTGATCTACTAAAAGATGAGTTAAAAGATGTTATCACAGAGTCAGCCAACTCAGTGAAACCTCAATATCCAGAAAAATAGTGAAAACATAGAATTAATTTATACAGTTAATACTTGCGGAGGAATCAGGGAATGTTCCAAATAGGAACGTCTACATCAGGAGGTAAATAGACACTTATGAGTACAGTTCTGATTGTGGAAGACAGTATCGCGCAAAGGGAGATGATTACAGACCTCCTGAAAGCAACTGGCTTAACAGTGACCCATGCCAGTGACGGATTAGAAGCATTGGAGGCAATTCAAAGCGCACCTCCTGATTTAGTGGTATTGGATATTGTCATGCCCCGGATGAACGGCTACGAAGTTTGTCGGCGGTTAAAATCCGATCCAAAAACCCAAAATGTCCCTGTGGTTATGTGTTCTTCCAAAGGCGAAGAATTTGATCGCTACTGGGGCATGAAGCAGGGTGCAGACGCCTACATAGCCAAACCATTTCAACCAACCGAGTTGGTAGGAACAGTCAAACAACTGCTGCGAGGATAAGGATAAAAACAACATGGTCAGCAAACCGGACTTTTTAAGTGGCAGCGGTCAAGACCACTTCCGACCAGAATTACAAGTAGAAAGTCCTGAAGGTGAGTTACATTTGAGGTTTTACATTCCCTCGCATCAGGAGTTTGCACTACAAGCAACTGGCATCCGGGAAGTAATTGAACTAAGTCCTGATAGAATCACCCCGATTCCTAATGCTTCTCCTTTACTTTTGGGTACTCTAAATTTACGAGGTCGAGTTATTTGGGTGGCTGATTTGGGCCAATTTCTGGGGGAAGCAAGTGCATTAAATACGGATAGAGCTGAAATTTCGGTGATTGCTATTGAAGAGCAAGACACAATGGTGGGTTTAGCAGTAGAGGAAATCGGTGGTATGGACTGGTTAGATGTCCAGAATCTCATGCCACCAACTAGTGTTCCAGATACTATGGCTCCTTTTTTACGTGGAGAGTGGTCATTAGGTGCTAAAAACAACCAATGTCTACGGCTACTCGATCAAATGGCAATTTTACGGAGTGCGCGGTGGGCAGGATGAAATTGGAGGAGGAAATGGCAGCAAGTATTGATAATTACGAGCCAACATATCAACAGGCGATGACCGCCTATGTTCAAAGGAATTATGAGGTTGCCGCCACTTTAGTTGACCAAGTGGTGCAAAATTTACCAGATGACCCCAACTCTCATTTGTTAAGGGGTCACATCTACTATGTTTTACAGCAGTACGATGTCGCAAAAGAAGAATATCAAAAGGTATTGCGCTTGACTAACGATCAAGAAATTATTGGTTTTGCCAATAATGGAATTGAGAATATCAATCAATATTTACAGTCTTTCGGTGGGCAGATTGATAGATCCGGAAGTCAAGAGCAAATAAATTCCTCAGAGATGTCTGATTCACTGGAATATAGCGAATCAGAATTAGAAAATTTGGGCACTAGTGAGGAGTTTGACAGCAATAACCTTGATTTAAACTTTTTTGGAGAGCATCAAGAAACTGTGGATGGCGTTGAAGAGATATCTTCAAAAAGCCCATTTGACATACCCACAGAAGATAGTATTGGAACGGTAAAAATATCAGATTCTTCTACAGCTTTTGGTGACGATCCTTTTGCGTTGGATGAAGAATCACAGAAACAAGAATCAAATAGCAACTGGGAGGAAAACACAGAATTAGAGTTACCTGCTTTTTGGCAAGAAGATTTGTCAGAAGATATTCTGGAAGAATCATTAGTAAATAGTCAATTTTCAGATAATGGGATAAGTTCTTATCACGAAAATTCAACTATTGACAATAATAACTCTTCATCTTTTAATTCACAAGCTGGTAATAGTGAGAATAATTTCCCTGATTTGTTGAGTGAGTCAAAGTCTCCAGAGCTTAGTATTGGGGAATTAGAATATAAAAAATCTAGTTTTGGAGAGGAAACTTTACTAATTGTTGAAGAAGAACTTAGAAATGGTTCGGCAACAAATAAGTTGGAATACGGCAGTCAAGATAATTTGCCAGAAACCGAAGCACATAGTTGGTTGAAACCAACAGATTTTGCAGCAGAGTCAGTTTATCAGCCTGATTTATCTGATAATTCTTCATCTTTTAGTAGTAATCTACCTCGTGAAGAAAAGCAGTTTAAATCAGGTGAATTCATCAGTCAGAATAGCTTTGATGACGATGAGAATTTTGATATGGAAGCATTTGAGTCTGCCTTTGGCTCAGAGGGTTTAAGTTCTTATGAAGACTCAAACAATATACTGAATGGAGAAAATTCCAAGAGCAATATCGAGTTTTTAGATGACTTTGAGGAATTTGACGATTTAGGCAACATTCCAGGGTTTGACCTGATCGAAGGAGATTCTAACTTCGGCGATCTAGCAATGCATTCTGCTCCAGCAGAAACTAGTGATAGTGGACGCCCTAAAGTCGTCGAGGCTTTTCCAAGTAATACGGCCGATCGCGAAGAGGAACTATTCTCGATGACTGGTTCCCATGAAGGCGTTCCAGTCTTTAGCCAAACAGATGTCTCGAAACTAGAACCCAATGTCAGCATTGAGCAAGGATGGTTAGCACCGTTAGAGAATGCCTCCATTGAAAGGAAACAATGGTTAATTGCTGGAAGTGTGGGCATTGTTTCAGCGCTGGTTGTAGCCACAGTTAGCTTTGTGGCCACCACATTTTCGCCACCCCAGCAACGAGAATCAGTACGAAACACAGGTTGGGCAATGTCATTAGCTGCTGGGATTGCAGGTTTTGCTACCGCAGGCTTCATGGGGAATCTGGCACTTAAACAAATTCGCCGCACAACTAATGATCTGCAAGCTCAGTTTGAAGCTGTACGTCAAGGAAATCTAAATGCTCAAGCCACAGTGTTTTCCGAAGATGAATTGGGCCATTTAGCCACTGGCTTTAATGAAATGGCGCGGGTAATTTTCACAACCACAAGTGAAGCCCAACGCAAAGCCGATGAACAAGAGGAAGCTAAAGAAAACCTGCAACGTCAGGTAATTCGTTTGTTGGATGATGTGGAAGGAGCTGCTAGAGGCGATTTAACAGTCCAAGCTGAAGTAACAGCAGACGTACTGGGAGCCGTAGCTGATGCTTTTAACCTAACAATTCAAAACCTGCGGGATATCGTTCAACAGGTAAAAGTAGCAGCGAAAGATGTAACAAAAGGTGCAACCAACTCCGAAACCTTTGCGAGAGCCTTATCTAGTGATGCCTTGCGTCAAGCAGAAGAGTTAGCGGTGACGCTGAATTCTGTACAGGTAATGACTGACTCGATTCAGCGGGTAGCAGAGGCAGCGCGGGAAGCTGAAACCGTTGCTCGTGATGCTAGTACGATCGCTCTCAAAGGTGGCGAAGCAGTAGAAAATACCGTGGCGGGGATTTTAGAAATTCGAGAAACCGTTGCCGAAACCACCCGGAAAGTGAAGCGGTTGGCAGAATCTTCCCAAGAAATTTCTAAAATTGTGGCGTTGATTTCCCAGATTGCTTCGAGAACAAACTTGTTAGCGCTCAATGCTAGTATTGAGGCGGCAAGAGCCGGAGAAGCTGGACGCGGGTTTGCGATCGTCGCAGATGAAGTGCGCCAGTTAGCAGACAAATCTGCTAAATCCCTGAAGGAAATTGAACAAATTGTGATGCAAATCCAAAGCGAAACAGGCTCTGTAATGACCGCAATGGAAGAAGGCACACAACAAGTAATTAAAGGGACAAAATTGGCAGAAGAAGCCAAGCGATCGCTCGAAAACATTATTCAAGTAGCGAATCGCATCGATATTCTTGTGCGCTCTATTACCAGCGATACTGTGGAACAAACTGAAACCTCCCGTGCCGTCGCTCATGTAATGCAATCAGTAGAACTCACCGCACAAGAAACTTCCCAGGAAGCCCAGCGAGTTTCAGGTGCCCTACAACACTTAGTAGGTGTATCCCGTGACTTGATCGCCTCCGTTGAACGTTTCCGAGTGGAAACTATGGAAACCAGATAAATTGTCATTTGTCTTTTGTTATTTGCTAATGACCAATACTTCTCTACGAGAGGCTGCGCCAACGGCAAAGCTCAGTACAAGTGACCAATGACTAATAACTAATGACTAATGACTCTTGACTAAAAAACTATGCTGCCGGAACAACAACAGCGGATTTTGGGTTACTTTATTGAAGAAGCCAGGGATCACCTGAATACCATTGAGCAGGGCTTGCTGAATTTAGAGGGTACTCTGAACGATCCGGAAATGATCAGTGAAGTCTTCCGGGCGGCTCACTCCATCAAAGGAGGAGCGGCGATGCTTGGATTGACTAGCATCCAGCATACCTCCCACCGTCTGGAAGATTGTTTCAAAATTCTCAAAGATAATCCGGTTCAGATTGACCAAAAATTAGAGTCTTTATTTCTTGGTGTATCTGATACCCTAAAATCGCTGTTAGAGCATTTGAGTGGACCTTATGGTCTTTCTGAAGATGCAGCTAATACTTTGATGTCAGAAACTGAGCCGGTCTTTCAATGGCTGTATCAGCATCTGGAACTACTTGTAGAACAAGCAAAGAGTGGAGTAGCCAGCAGTCCTGACGCAACAGAACTACACACAACCTCTGTAGAGAATGTCTCCACACTGACAGAACTTTTCCTGCGGCGAGATATTCCCAGTTTGGCAGAAGACACCCATCAGGAATCTCCAGACTCGGTAGTACCCCAAGAGACGCATTTCCCAGTCACTGCTAAAGAAAATAATAACTGGAGCGAGTTTCAAGCCCAAGTGCTGCAAATACTGCGGGAAATGTTGCAACTATTTAAGCAAACCACAACACCCTCAACTCGGCAAAACCTCCAGCAATGCTGTCATCAGTTAGTCAAACTTGGTGAGACTTGGAATTTGCCCAACTGGTGTGGTTTGTGTCAAGCAGCAGCCAGTGCGATTGGTAATCCCGAAAATACTTATCTGACTTTAGCTAAAATTGTCATTACCGAAATCAAGCAAGCTCAAGAACTAGTCTTGCAAAGTAGGGAAGCCGAAATTGTAATTAGTCAGCAACTAGAAGCACTTTTGAGCTTTGCAGAAATTGAGTTATTAGAAGTTACCCCTGATTTATTTGATGAACAGTCTACGACTTTGACAGAATCATCAACTGCGTCAGAGCCAATTTTTTCTGATAACACTAAGCCGTTAGTCATAACTAATCTAGCCCAGGCAACTGAAGAACTTAATCTCGACGAGGATACTAGCGTACGCCCCTATCTCCAGTTACAAGGGACACAACTAAGCGCTGCGACTACTAGTCTTACTTTCACCACACATGAAGAAGCGCATCCAATCAGTAACAATCTTGACCCCAATGGGCCAGAGGTAGGAATAGCTGAGTTAAATACGCTTGCCGATTTATTTGAAGGTGAGACTCCCGAACTAGATGAAACTTGGCATCAAGAAGAAACTTTAGATATTGTTGCCACTGATGACTTTGGAATTGATTTCAGTAGCAGTGATACTGAAGCTGCTGATGGCGATTTATCCGATTTACTCTCCTTTGATGAAGACATAAGCAACGCGCAGCACCCAACAATTACAGCCACTACAGAAGATATTTCCCTGTTATTTGGCGACAATTTCCTAGAAAAAGAGAATTCAGAACCGCCAAATCAACAAACATCTGCTACAACTCTAGAGTTGAGTGATATTAACGTACTTGATATAAATTTAGATTCTTCTTCGAAAAATTTACAAGAATTTATTGATATTCCTAGTGAGACAAATCAGCCTCCTGAGGAGATTGTCCAAAATAATGTAGTTGAAGATTTATTGGCACTGGCTCTAGATGATGCTGAAGTATTGCCTACAGGCGAAGTGACTCAACCAGAAACTGAGGCGTTCGCCAATGTGGAACTATCTAACAACCAACAAAACAGTCTTGATAATTTATTCTTAGAAACTAGAAATGCAAATTGGGTAGAAGAAATTACCCCTAGTGACTACATAGAATTACCCCAGCCAACAGGCTTGTCTTTGGACAGCCTGTTTGCTGAAATGGAAGAACAGACACTACTGCCTACAAGTGAACCAGAAATCGGTGATTTATTTGATACATCTCCAACAGCAGTACCTGAGTTTTCTCAATTAGAAAATGATCTGAGCAACTTTTGGAGCCAGGAAATCACAGAGGAACAGGATGAATTCGATTCCTTAATTGAGCAGAATGTAGAAAGGGCGTTAGATGAGAGTTTGTTTACTGCGGCGGCTGATGATATTTTTGCCGATAGTCAGCAGCCCATACCTACTCCTATAGCGAGTTTTGACATAGAAGAAGATTTTGATATCAATTTCCAGCACCAAGAGCAGCTAGATTTGATATTCTCAGCAGATTCGGAAGATGATTTATTTGATGAGTTATCACCGAGTAACTCAACTATTTCTCCTGCAATAAACGATGCCTCCACGACTGAAACACCGTTGTTCGTCCAGCATCCAGGAGAAGAAATTCTCAGGCGATCGCAACAACCAGAAGCTTTAGATTTTGTTCCAGAATTTACCAATCAGCCGCCAGAGATATCTGCTGTTGATCTAGAACTGAATTCATTCGGCTCTTTCGGTGAAAATCCGCAACTGCTGTTTGAAGATGTCGACTCTAC
>NZ_JAVRBN020000007.1:0-132173 GCF_034531305.2 Nostoc sp. ChiQUE02 | reverse complement strand
ATATATTCAGATGGAAACCACAGAGAATACTGTGGATGAACTATCAGCTACAGAGTCTACTTTAGATAGCAGCTTTGGAGAAACTTCAGATTCAGAATCACCCCAAGTACAGCAAAGTGATTTGTTTGGCTCTTTCGATGAAAATCCGCAACTGCTGTTTGAAGATGTTGACTCTACATATATTCAGATGGAAACCACAGAGAATACTGTGGATGAACTATCAGCTACAGAGTCTACTTTAGATAGCAGCTTTGAAGAAACTTCAGATTCAGCCCAGACAAACCCAGAAATTTTAGATATTGAAGAGAATAATAATTTAGAAAGTACCTTTGAATTTGCAGAAAATACAGATTTTGGAGGTACAAAACTGGGTATTGCGAATGATTTATTGTTTACAGAAACTGATCTGCCAAAGGCAGCGAACCAGGAAGAATTAGGAGAAAACGCGGCAACAATTGACTTACAAGCTCTCAATGAATTCACACAAACGGTTATTCAGGAAGATGTAGAAACCGATTTGTGGGATCTAAAAGAGACATCTGAAGTTGCAGCAGTGTCAGAGGGGGAAAATGCGATCATTGCCCCGACTGAAGAATTGGCAACTACAGAAACCATTGAAGAAGTTGCTCCAGAAGATGAATTTGCAGACTTGGCAGCATTACTAGGAGAGGAAGTAGCATCCATTCCCAAAGCCAAGGAGATACCAGAAGTAGATTTTGCTGCTCTGGAAGAATTGCTAGGTACAGATGATCGCGATGTCTACGACGGGCTACGCCAACGCCAGCCTTTGGATACTCAACCTGTCTTGGCTAAAAATGCCATTCCATCACCAGCTATAAAAGATGAATTTGGTGACTTAGAGAAGTTACTGGCAGAAGCAGATCAAACAATATCCCATTCTCCTGTAGTAAAATCGAACACTAACAAAACTCCCCGCCCCTCTAATCGTCGGGCTGCGAGATTTGAAGAAACGATGAAGGTTCCAGTTAAGCAACTGGACGATATGAGTAATTTAGTTGGGGAGTTGGTGGTAAATCGCAATACCTTAGAGCAGGATCATGAACGGCTGCGACAGTCATTAGATAACTTGCTGATTCAGGTACAACAACTCTCGGATGTGGGCGCAAGGATGCAAGAGTTGTATGAGCGATCGCTACTAGAAGCTTCTTTGTTAGCTGGACGCAAAAAGAAAGACCCCGGCTTACAAGCGCCTGATTCCAATGCCGACAGGGGTTTTAGCGAGTTAGAAATGGATCGTTTTACTCCCTTCCATACACTCTCGCAGCAGATGATTGAGCGCATTGTGCGAGTGCGTGAGTCGGCTAGTGACATTGATTTTGTTACCGAAGAAACCGAGCGAGTCGCAAGGCAGTTCCGTCAAGTAACCACCCAGTTACAAGAGGGATTAACTAGAGCGCGAATGGTGCCTTTTGCTCAAACTATCGATCGCTGGCGGCGAGGAGTGCGCGACAACGCTATCAAGTGTGGCAAACAAGTAGAGTTGGTGATCGAAGGTGGCGATACCTTAATTGACAAGATGATTTTGGATCATCTTACCGATCCACTGACTCACATGCTGAATAATGCGATCGCTCACGGTATTGAAACGCCAGAAGAAAGGCAAGCTGCTGGTAAACCACCCGTGGGAATCATTACTATCCGTGCCTTCCACCAAGGCAACCAAACGATCATTTCCGTAGGCGATGATGGCGCAGGTATCGATTCAGCCAAGGTTAAGGCTAAGGCGGTGAAGATTGGTATGCTTACAGAAGCACAAGCAAAAGCCATGTCTCGCCTGGAAGTCTACGATCTGCTGTTCCAGTCTGGTTTTACGATCAAAGACCAGGCAGATGAAATTTCTGGCCGTGGTGTGGGTATGGACGTAGTGCGTTCCGAGATTAGCGAAATTCGTGGGACAGTGAACACTGATTCTGCGATCGGCAAGGGAACCACCTTCACGATTCGTTTACCACTGACTCTAAGTATTTGTAAAGCTCTCTGCTGCGTCTCCGATCGAGCCAGAATTGCCTTCCCGATGGACGGCGTAGAAGATACGCTCGATATACCAGTCAAAAATATTCAGCACGATGCCAATGGGCAATCATTTATTTCCTGGCGCGATACGGTGCTGCCATTCCGACCTCTAAAGGAACTTTTAACCTTCAATCGCCAAATCAGTCGTGGTAATGTCTATGGCGGCACCAGAGATGATGATATGGTTTCTGTGGTTGTGGTGCGATCGGCAAATACCCTGATTGCTCTACAGATTGACCTAGTGTTGAGCGAACAAGAAATTGTAATTAAGCAATTTGAAGGCCCAGCGCCTAAACCCATTGGTGTCGCTGGTGCGACAGTTTTGGGAGATGGTCGCATTATGCCCATTGCTGACGTGCTGGAAATAATTGATATCTTCCAAGGACGGATTTCTACACAAATTGGTAGCAATTCTTGGCAACAGAAAGTTACTCCCCCAGATACCTCTCCCGCGAAGATTGATCCAACAGTGCTGATTGTCGATGACTCAATTACAGTCCGAGAATTGCTATCCCTGACATTTAACAAAGCAGGTTATCGCGTAGAACAGGCGCGTGACGGTCAGGAAGCTTGGGATAAACTCCGCTCCGGTCTGCCTTGTGATATTGTATTTTGCGACATCGAAATGCCCCGCTGCGATGGTCTAGAACTACTCTCTCGCATCCAGAAAGACTCCAACCTCAACCACCTACCGATCGCGATGCTCACCTCGCGGGGTGCAGACAAGCACAGACAAATTGCATCTCAACTCGGTGCCAGTGGCTACTTTACGAAGCCTTATCTCGAAGAAGCTCTCCTTGAAGCTGCGGCGCGGATGCTGAAAGGGGAGAAACTCATTAGCAGTCCAAGTAATGCTTAGTTTCAAAATTTTTTAACACCTTGCAGGGCTACTGTCAAGGTGTTTTATTTAAATGAAATAAAAATTAAACTGGTTTCCGTCCGTATCTGGCAATTGAAAAAGAGGCAAGGGAGCATACTTCGACTCCTTTCGACTTCGCTACCTCGGCTTTGCTCGGCACAAGTCAAGTCGCTCAGTAACCGGAAGAGCAGGGGATACTAGTACTCCAGAGGGTACTCTTTCCAATTGGAATTTTCCCGCAGGTTTAGTGAGTCTATCTTTGTACTATGTAAAGAAGCACTTTTGACCTAAGACTATGCCTTCTTCTGAAAAACCTCTCACCTACCCATCCAGCCACAAGAGCAATCAAGTCGATAACTACCACGGTACTTTAGTCGCAGATCCTTACCGTTGGTTAGAAGATCCTGATTCCGAAGAAACAAGAACTTGGATTGAGGCACAAAATCAAATTACTTTTGGCTATCTGAGTGAAATTCCTACCAGGGAAAAAATTAAACAGCGCCTTACCAAACTTTGGGATTATGAAAAATACGGTATCCCTTTTAAAGAAGGCGAACGCTATTTTTATTTCAAAAATGACGGACTGCAAAACCAAAACGTCTTTTACACCCTAAAAACCCTTGACGACCAGCCTAAAGTTTTACTCGACCCGAATAAGCTCTCAGAAGATGGCACTATTGCCCTTTCAGGATTGTCCATTAGCGAGGATGGTAAACTTTTAGCATACGGTCTATCGTCCTCTGGTTCTGATTGGCAAGAATGGAAAGTACGCGATATTGAAACTGGTGAAGACCTTCAAGACCACCTGAAGTGGATTAAATTTTCTGGTGCATCTTGGACACATGATAATCAAGGTTTTTTCTATAGTCGCTACGATGAGCCAAATGAAAAAACTCAATTAGAAGATGTTAACTATTATCAAAAACTCTACTATCATCAACTAGGCAAACCCCAATCAGAAGATGTCCTAATTTATCATCGTCCCGATCAAAAAGAGTGGGGTTTCAGTGGTGGCGTTACTGAAGATGGACGCTATCTAATAATTTCGATTTGGCTGGGTACTGACTCCAAAAATTTGGTTTTCTCCAAAGATTTGACTAACTCTAATGCTGAAGTTGTAGAACTAATTAACCAGTTTGAAGCAGATTACAGTTTTATCGACAATGATGATAGCGTGTTTTATTTTCGCACAGATTTAAATGCACCACGGGGAAGAGTTATTGGGATTGACACCAAAAACCCTGCCAAGGAAAATTGGCAAGAAATCATTCCCCAGTCAGCAGAAACTTTGGAAAGTGTTGGCATACTCAATAACCAATTTGTTGCTGATTATCTCAAAGATGCTCACAGCCAAATAAAAATTTTTGACCTCAATGGTGCGTTTGTACGCGAGGTGGAATTACCGGGACTTGGTTCAGCAGGGGGCTTTGGCGGGAAGCGTAATGATACCGAAACTTTTTATAGTTATACTAGCTTTACCACACCAGGAACTATCTATCGCTACGATATGGTAACTGGAAAAAGTACTATTTTTCGTCAGCCACAGGTAGATTTTAATCCTGATGATTACGAAACAAAGCAAGTCTTTTATCAGAGCAAAGATGGTACTAGAGTGCCAATGTTTATTACCCATAAAAAGGGCATACAATTAGATGGAAATAACCCAACTTATCTCTATGCCTATGGCGGTTTTAATGCCTCAATGACACCTGGCTTTTCTGTGAGTCTCTTGGTATGGATGGAGATGGGTGGTATCTATGCTATGGCTAATATCCGCGGCGGTGGAGAATACGGCGAAGAATGGCATCAAGCAGGGATGAAGGATAAAAAGCAGAATGTTTTTGATGACTTTATTGGCGCTGCTGAGTGGTTGATTGCTAATAAGTA
This sequence comes from Nostoc sp. ChiQUE02, assembly GCF_034531305.2. Taxonomy (NCBI): domain Bacteria; kingdom Bacillati; phylum Cyanobacteriota; class Cyanophyceae; order Nostocales; family Nostocaceae; genus Nostoc; species Nostoc sp. ChiQUE02. The sequence continues at coordinate 127,393 of NZ_JAVRBN020000007.1, read as the reverse complement.
TACTCAGAGTGATAAGCTGGCGATCGCAGGTGGTAGTAACGGCGGTTTATTAGTAGGTGCTTGTATAACACAACGTCCCGATTTGTTTGGTGCAGCGTTACCAGCAGTCGGCGTCATGGATATGTTGCGGTTCCACAAATTTACCATCGGTTGGGCTTGGACTTCCGAATATGGTTCTGCGGATAATCCAGAAGAGTTTCCGGCGCTATATGCTTATTCGCCATTACATAACATCAAACCAAACACAGCTTACCCAGCAACCTTAATTACCACAGCCGATCATGACGATCGCGTTGTCCCTGCTCATAGTTTCAAATTTGCCGCTGCTTTGCAAGAGGCTCACACAGGTGATGCGCCAACCCTAATTAGAATTGAGACGAAAGCAGGACATGGTGCGGGTAAACCCACGGCTAAAATTATCGAAGAAGCCGCCGATAAATGGGCTTTTTTGGTACGTGCTTTAGATGTTGAAGTTTAGCAACTTTGTAGGGTGGGCATTGCCTATCCTACAATACTAAACTAACTACCGCCCTGACTAACTTTTCTGGCTCTACAGGTTTTGTAATGTGAGTTTGAAATCCTACCTGAAGTGCTCTTTGTCGGTCAATTTCTGTGGCATAAGCGGTCAGTGCGATCGCCCGAATGTTTCCTCCTTGATTCGGTGGGCGAGCTCGAATTTCCTGCATCAGCATATAGCCGTCCATCTCAGGCATACCTATGTCACTTACTAGCACATCAGGAGTGAACTGCTCTAGAGCTTGCAAAGCTTCTTCCCCAGAAGCGACGGCTGTCACATTTGCCCCGCTTAGTTCCAGGACAAATGCCTGAAACTCGCGGGTATCTGGCTGATCGTCCACCAGCAAAATTTGAACGCCGTCTAAAGGCAATTCTGCTTTTATCTGTGTGTGGATTGGCTCGGATGCGATCGCTCTTGCCTGCTGCATCAGGGGCAATTGGATGATGAAGGTTGCGCCTTGATTCTCACCTTGACTTTCTGCTGTCACCGTGCCCCCATGCATTTCTACAATTTGTCGCACGATCGCTAGCCCCAATCCCAACCCACCAAATTTGCGTGTGGTTGAGCCGTCTTCTTGGCGAAAATACTCAAATACATAGGGCAAAAATTGTGGATTGATGCCCTTACCAGTATCGATTACCCGAATCTGAGCTAGCCCGTCGAGTTGCCGCAGTTCAACGCTTACTTGTCCGCTGTGGGGTGTAAACTTAACTGCATTAGTAAGCAAATTCCACATCACCTGTTGCAAGCGGGTTGCATCGCCAGAAATCGGAGCGATCTCAGAGTCAAGATCGAGCGCGATCGCAATATTTTTTGCTTCTGCTGCCAAACGCACCGTTTCAACGGCGGCAGAAATCACAAAGCTCAAACTGACCGGAGCCGCTGTTAAGCTGAGTTTGCCCTGCATGATGCGGGAGATGTCGAGCAAATCTTCGATTAGTTGCGTCTGTAGATTGGCATTGCGCTCAATAATTTTCAAGGCTTCAGCTCTACGAGCTTCGCTCAGTTTGCCGTTTTGTAGTAAGTGCGTCCAGCCTAAGATCGGGTTGAGAGGCGATCGCAATTCATGGGACAGCACCGCCAAAAACTCATCTTTGATCCGGTTAGCGCGATCGGCTGCTTCTCTTGCAGCTTGTTCGCGGGCAAGGAGTTGTTCTCGTTCTGCTTCAATGCGTTTTTGCTCAGTGATGTTGAGTACAGTGCCGACAAAGCGTTGTGGATTGTCGGCAGCATCAAAGTAAGCCTGTCCTCTGGCCGCAATCCACCGTTCAACCCCATCCTGAATGCCAATAGTGCGATATTCTACGTCATACTTGCCGCTGCTTTTTGGATTCAAAGTCCATTGCACCACCTGTTCTAGTCGTTCGCGATCATCGGGGTGCAGTCCAGTAAAAAAGACCTCAATGCTGCTCTCGGCTTCTGGTGGTAAACCAAACATGGCTTTGCAACCCTCATCCCAAATCAATTGATTGGTGATGAGATTCCAGTCCCAGGTGCCTAATTGAGCAGCCTCGATCGCCATGCGGAAGCGGTTTTCACTGTCGCGCAGTGCTGCTTCGGTGCGGGCGCGCTCGATCAGCGGAGCGACACGCGCTGCAACGTTTTCCAGCAACAACATCTCATCCGCCGTCCAATGGCGCGGCTTGTTGGAACTGACTCCGATCGAAGCTACCCAACGCCCTTCATGGACAAACGGTGCGATCGCGTAGGATTGCAGATTGATCAGCGTGTAATTGTCGGCGAAATCCTTTGTCCACGGATGCACGTTCACGTCGTCAATCCCGAACGGTAAACGTGCTGCCGTTTCCCACCATTCCTTCGCGCCGAAAAGGGAAAGGTCATAAGTTCCGGCAAGATCCGATCCGTCGAGCCGCCAATCGGGTAGAACCGTTACCTGGCTGCCGTCCGGCGTGACATCGAGATAATAGCAGCGATGCCCGTTCAAAAACGTTCCGACTTCGCGCGTGACGATGCGGTTGATTTCCACTGCATCTGTCACCGTGCCGAGTCTTCGGCTTAACTCGGTCAAAAACTCCACTTGTCGTTCGGCTTGTTTGCGCTGGGTAATGTTGCTGAAAATAATGGCGACTTTATGCTCTTCCGGCTCGTCTACCGGGAAAGCGTACAAATCGAACCAAAACCCCATTGCTTCGGAACTGTTGACCCACCTTTCGGGCTGTCTTGTTTTGACGACTTTTCCGAGAGTTTCCGCCCAGTGCGGCTCAATGTCTGGCACCAACTCGCGGATGGTTTTGCCAATTGCGTTTTCGAGCGCGGTGATGTTCTCGAACGCCGGATTGGTTTCAAGAAAGCGGTGGTCAACTGTCTTTCCAGCATCGTCGAATAAAACTTCGACCAGACAAAAACCTTCGTCAATCGAATCGAACAGCGTGCGGTATTTCTCCTCCGATTCGCGCAAGGCTGCTTCGATGCGGGCACGTTCGACTGCCGCCCAAGTGCGCTCGGCTACTTCCTCCGCCAAGGACACTTCGTCTGGTGTCCAAGCTCGTGCCTCGGATGTGTGAACTGCCAGCCCCGCTACAAATTCGCCCCCCTTGATCAGAGGTATACCGATGTAGGCACCGATCTCAATTGCGGCGTAAGCCGATCGCTGTTCCGGGGAAAGGTTGGGATCGGCTTCCACATCGGACGCGGACACGGCACGACCAGTGCGGTAGGCTGCGAGCAGCTTGGGGCCGAACGAATCAATCGGGTAGTTGCCGGCGAGTGCTGTGGCTCCATTAACATAATCACGCTCAACGACGTAATCAGCGCCGCGAACCTCGAAGTACGCCACACGGTTCGCGCCGAGATATTCACCCAGCACACGGCTGGCCGTAGCCTGAATCTTTACTGGGTCGGCAAGTGGGCGGAGTGCGTCGGTCAAAGAGACGCGGAAAGCATTAAATTCGGCAGTTTGCCGCGAAATTTCTTCTCTTAGTTTGCGTTCGCGTAGCGCAGCTTGCTGTTCGCTAATATCTTTGAAGACAATGGCAACTTTTCGCCCTTGGGCTTCACCCATGCGACAGGCATACACATCGAACCATCGGTTCATTGCAAAAGAGCCATTTTCAAAGCGAGCAGGTTCACCCGTTAGAGCAACTTGACCGTAAATCTGAATCCAATGGTCTTCTAAATCTGGAACTAACTGACGCGCCGTTTTCCCGATTGCTTGTCGAAGTCCCGTTTGTTGCTCAAAGGTGGGATTGATCTCTAAGAAGCGGTAGTCGAGCGGCGTATCATTTTCGTCAAATAGTACTTCAATAATGCAGAAGCCTTCGTCGATCGACTCAAACAGCGTCCGGTAGCGTTCTTCGGATTGACGCAGGGTTGCGGCAGTTTGAATTTGCTCGGTCACATTCCTGAAATAAACGGTGATGCCGTTTGGGGCGGGGTAGGTGCGAACCTCGTACCAGCGATCGTGGTCAGGGTAAAACGCGGTCATTGAGGCAGCCACACGATGGCTCCGCCCGCCTTTGGCATCGCGCATGGCGCTCCAGTAAACCTGCGCCAATTCATTGCCAATCAGTCCTGGATATTCTGACCACAAATTCTTGCCAATTAAATCGCCTGGAGTGCGATCTAGTAGTGTTTCGGCAGATGGATTCATGTAAGTAAACTGCCAGTTCTCATCCAGGGCAAAGAAGGCTTCAGCGATGCTCTCCAGAATATTCCGAGTCTGCTCCTCGCTTTGGCGCAAGGCAAGTTCAGCCCGTCTGCGCTCGGTGATGTCTCGCGTCACGCCTGCCACTGCATCTACTACGCCGTTTATGCCCAAAATTGGTACGAAAATGTATTCATAGGTGCGCGTGCCGATTGCGCTGGTGTAGGGCGTTTCATCCTTGAGCGGCTGGCGCGTGGCGATCACCTGTTGAATCTGTTGCTGAAGTCGGGTCGCTAAATCGGTTGGATAATCCAGCTCAAAAAAGTTCTTTCCCAAAGCTTCATCCAAAGTTTTCTGCCAAAGATTGAGCAACGCCGGGTTGACATACGTGAACCGTCCCGCCAAATCAAAGGTGTAAATAAAATCGGGAATTGCCTCGACGAGCGCGTCGAACTTCCGCTGTTGCCCTTCGAGTTCGGTGCGGCTCTCGTGTAATGCTGCTTCAGCACGGGCACGCTCGACGGCTGCCCACGTCTGCTCTGCTGTTTCCTCGACTTGTTTCACCTCATCTTCCGTCCACTGGCGAGGGTTTGCCTGATGCACCGCCAGCAGAGCGACAAATTGATTGTTCTTGATCAGCGGCACATCAATATGCGCGGCAATATCGATTGATCGATACCTTGCTTGATCCCTGGCTGAGTATTTAGGGTAGTTTGCCACATCAGGAACGATCGCCGTTTGCCCCGCTCGATGGTCATCTGTCAGGTTGCGCCCAAAGTCTTCTAGATGGTACAGTCCGCTCAGTTCGGCAACGCCGTTCGTGTAGTTCTTGTGAACGACGACCTCCTTGCCGCCGGGTAACACTTCAATGTAAATGACGCGGCTTGCGCCTAGAGATTCGCCCAGAACACGGGCAGCGATCACCTGAATCTCATTAGCATCAGTCAGCGGGCGTAGCGCATTGGTGAGCTTGACTCGAAACGTATCGGCTTGGGCAGCTTGAGGCAAGGTATCTGTTGATGTGCGCCCCAGCAGCAGATCGGATTCTAGGGGCTGGACTCGATCTAGTTCTGTCAACAGGATCTGCACAGCTGTTTTTAGGCTGTCCGACCAGATTTCGACAACCCCTAGCGGCGTTTGCGACCAATCGTGCGATCTCAACAATGCACCTATCTCGCCGCCACCAACAAAGAGGTTTTCAGTCCTTGCATTGTGATCAGCAGCCCATCCCTGGCGGTGTCGCATTTCCCGTTCTAAAGCCTTAACTATTAAATCATTAAATGATTCACTACCTTCCTTGAGCTTCCTGACTTTTGCAAGTAAGTCAGGCGGAAAACAGATTGTTAAGGCTTCGCGTTCCATAGCAATGAGTGTAACCAAATATGGATACCATTTATTGTATTGTGCCCATAGAATAGTAAGACTGAGTTTGCTTCCACTCTCCTTATCTGCAATCAGAGGGTGAGTTTTAATATTGATAGATGAGTTAAAATTCAATCAATCACTCACTCTAGGCAAATATTAACTATGAGATGGGAAGAAGTTTGTGAACACAAACAATTACAAGATTTACCCTTCAAAATCGAATTAAATAAATGGGGTCAAATCGTAATAAGTCCAGTCAAAATTAAACATTCTTTTTATCAAGGAAGAATCCAACGTTTATTGGAATCTTTATTGAATACAGGAGAAGTAATGCCAGAATGTGCCATCAACACATCCGACGGGGTGAAAGTTGCTGATGTTCTCTGGTGTTCAGAAGAACGATTTTCTCAAATTGAAGATGAAGTATCAGCATCTATTGCACCAGAAATTTGTGTAGAAGTCAAATCCAATGGTAACACTTTGGAAGAAATGGAATTTAAAAGAAATTTATATTTAGAAGCTCAAGCTGTTGAAGTATGGTTATGCAATCAACAAGGTCAAATGAAATTCTATAATGAACAAGATGAATTAGGGCAATCTTTGTTAGTTCCTAAGTTTCCTAAGCAAATTAAACGGTAATTGTAGAGAATATGGGAGAGAGCGTAGTTTACCGCCGTAGGCATCGCCTAAATTATCTATTTTTAAAATATATCTTAAAATTATTCATAAACTCTACTTCGATGCTGAATCAAAATAATCGTTACTTGATTTGAGTCATCATCTCATCAAACCTATATTCTGCACTCTGCGATCGCACCAAGGTAAAACCAATCTTCGTCTGCCATCCATCATCAGCTAAGATGCAGAAAGTGCAATCACCAATCATCACCATTTGATACCACTTACCCAACACTCTTGGTATTGATTGCTTCATCTTCTGGGTTTTTGATCAAAGTATTATCACTCTGATGTTAAATAAAAAGGGAATAAGCTTAAGCGCTAAAGGTGAAGGTAAACAATTATTTACCTTCACCTTTAGCGCTTTTTCCCATCTGAGCAAGAAGTTTAATATCTTTATCCTTCTTGTGTAGTTAAAACGCGACAGCTTGGGCAGTACCAGTCAAATTGATTATCGTATAGGTTTGTCTTTGCCCCTGGTTAAATTTAGGGTTCACAGAAAAGTAGTTTGTTGTTGTGATTCCCTTAGTTTCAACTGGGGCTGAGTTGCTTTTTCCAAGGTTTATACGGGGTAAGACCAAGGTAAAGGAGGTGTTGCCAGTATCTACTGTCTTACGGATAGTCACAGTCACTAGTGTACCAATTTCTGTTTCTACACTACGGATCTCCTCATTACCTTGAAAGCTTAATACCTGTTGCTTATTTTTATAGGTTAAAAGGGGCTTGCCACCAAAGCTTGTCGTTGAGTAAGTAATGCTGACATTCTTCCCTTGAAGCTGGTATAAGTTCGGTACTGCTTCTGAAGCTTTAGCTGATAATACAGGTATTGCTGTTAACAGCATACCTAATGTAAATGATCCAATTAAGTTTCTTGTTTGCATGTCTTAAAAAGTTATTGCTAGTTAGACAGAGATACCTGCTGTAATAGGATGACAACAGCCCTCAAACCAATTTTAAAAAAGGATATTCCAAAAATCGTGTCAAATGGAATACATTGTAAAGCTTGTTAATATACTTGCAATAATTTCTGATATTCCGTAAAAGTTTTATCTGCAAACCTGATTACACACAGTAGATTTAACGGCGTAAATCCAGTTACCATCTCAATTAACCAAACAAATTGCTTCAACGACTTGTTAAAGGTAAGCAAACTTCCGCCACAGTGTACTAGTAACTTGAGTTAGATTTAAATTTTGTAAATACCCTTTGGGGTTTTATTTTAAAATTGGAAGTTTTGTATTGCTTATGAAACCGCGCCCATACATGCTTATAGGATTTTTCCTCAGCCTTCTCCTAACTATCGTGCCTTTGTCAGGCAATTTCACCAATGCTGCAACACCAACCGCAGTCACGCCTGTATCTGCTCTCTCATTCACTCAAGGCGTGCAAAAAACGGTATTGGACAACGGCTTAACGGTGCTAACCAAAGAAGTTCATACTGCTCCAGTGGTGAGTGTGCAAGTTTGGTATAAAGTTGGTTCACGTAACGAGGTTAAGGGAGAGAATGGGATTTCCCACCAGCTAGAACATTTGATGTTCAAGGGTACAAATGACCGTCCAGTGCAATTCGGACGGTTGTTTAGTGCCTTGGGTAGCCAGTTCAATGCTTTTACTAGTTATGACGAAACAGCTTACTTTGGCACAGTGCAGCGAGACAAATTGGAAGCACTGCTGACACTGGAAGCTGATCGCATGGAAAACTCCTTAGTTGGGCCTGAGCAACTCACAAGTGAAAAGCGGGTGGTGATTTCTGAGTTACAAGGGTACGAAAATTCACCAGGCTATCGTCTGAGTCGAGCAGTGATGCGAGCTGCTTTCCCCAATCGAGCCTATGGCTTATCGGTGGGAGGTACAAAAGCTGATGTAGAGAAATTCACCGTTGAGCAGGTGCGGAATTATTACCAAACTTACTACAGTCCAGAAAATGCCACATTGGTGATTACCGGGGATTTTGCTACAGAACCTGCACTCAAAGTTGTGAAAGAAACTTTTGGTAAGTTATCGCAACGAGCAAAAACAGGCACTGGTAGAGCACTTAATAATTCCTCCGCATCTTCTTCCCTCGCTGACGCTTCCCCATCTACCCCTGTTGCGAAAAAAGCGCCGATAGTCCTTAAACAACCTGGAAGTGCAGCACTATTGCAAGCGGTGTATCCTCTGCCAGATATCAAACATCCTGATGTCCCGGCAATTGATGTGATGGATGCCATTCTCACAGGTGGACGTAGTTCTCGGCTTTACCAAGCTTTGGTGGAATCTGGACTCGCCAGTTCAGTGAGTGGTGGTGCTGCCGAACTTATTGAACCAGGTTGGTATGAAATTGATGCTACCGCGGCTCCAGGTCAAGAGTTAGGGAAAATTGCCCAGGTACTCCAGGAATCTTTAGTAAAATTGCAACAGCAGCCAGTGACCCCAGAAGAGTTGAACCGAGCGAAGACGCAAATGCAAGCCTCGTATATTCTGGGTAATCAAGACATCACTAGTCAAGCTAATCAACTAGGATATAACCAAACGATCGCGGGGGATTATCGTTTTATTGAAAAGTATCTGGCTGCGATCGCTAAAGTCACCCCTGCTCAAGTGCAGCAAGCAGCGAAAACTTACCTCAATCCGGCTAAACAAACGATTGGCTTCTTTGAGCCGACTCAACCAGATGGCAAACCTGGAACTTCCAGCGCTGGTTCTGGTCGCACAGTGGAAAATTTTAGTCCCGGTAAGCCTGTAGATCCAGCAGAACTGGCGAAATATCTGCCACCTGCCACATCAGCTACAGATTCCAACAAACAATCACTACCAGAAGAATTTACCTTAAATAATGGTGTGAAGGTTCTGTTGTTAAGCGATCGCAACCTTCCCACTATTAACCTGAGTGGACAAATTGACGCCGGTACTGAATTTGACGGCAATCAAAAAGCTGGATTAGCGAATCTGACTGCAAACAATTTAATGAATGGGACGCAGACCAAAAATGCTCTGACCCTAGCAAAAACCTTGGAAGACAAGGGAGCCGATTTGAGCTTTAGCGCTAGCCGCGAGGGAGTTAACGTTAGCGGTCAGGGACTTTCAGCGAATCTGCCAATATTGATTCAAACTCTGGCAGATGTGTTAGAAAACGCCACTTTCCCAGCCGACCAGTTAGAATTGAGTCGCCAGCGCGCGTTGACAAATCTGAAAGTCCAGCTAGATGACCCTAAAGGACTGGGACGACAAGTATTCCAGCAGGCAATTTACCCTGAAAATCACCCGTTTCATAGCTTTCCCAAAGCCGAGAGTTTAAAGAGTATTACTCGTGATGATTTGCTTGGTTTCTACCAGACACATTATCGACCGGATACCACAACGATCGCTTTAGTAGGAGACTTCGATCCAGTTAAGGTAAAAGCTTTACTGAATCAGGTTTTTGGTAAATGGCAAGCCACAGGTAAGCCACCTATTCTCAAAGTACCGTCAGTACCATTACCGCAAACTTTGACACGTTTAAACAAAGTAATTCCTGGTAAAGCTGAGGCTGTTACTTACATCGGTTACAGTGGCATATCTCGGAAAGACCCACGTTATTATGCGGCACTAGTGCTAAATCAAATTTTGGGTGGTGATACCTTATCGAGCCGCCTGGGTACAGAAGTGCGCGATCGCCAGGGTCTAACCTACGGTATATATAGTGGTTTTGCCGCCGGAATCAATCCCGGCCCGTTCTTGATTCAAATGCAGACTGCTCCTGGAGATGCCCAAAAAGCGATCGCCAGCACTCTCGCTTTACTTAAACAGTTACGCGAACAAGGAGTGACTGAAGCTGAATTCAACACAGCAAAACGCTCAATTACCAATAGTTACCCAGTGGATTTAGCCAATCCCAGTAATGTATCCAGCATCATTTTGGATAATGCTGTCTTGGGGCTTTCGCGATCGGAAATCCAAGAGTTTCCCCAGCGGATTCAAGCAGTGACTATGGTTGATATGCAACAGGCAATTGAAGATTTAATTAAGCCAGAAAATCTGGTAATTGTCACCACTGGGCCTGGAGAGACTGTGCCCAAAGGTGGCTAATTATCTCAGATATATAGCAATACGATTTGATTTGGAAAAATCGAAAGAACAATAAAATCCCCGGCTTCTCTAAGAAGTCGGGGATTTTATTGTTCACGAATGATTTAGGATTGCTAAATCACCATCCCGCCTCCTTCAAATTGAATAAGACACTGGGAAGGACTTTGCATCCTTTGGCTTCACATAGACTCGCTGTTTCGGTTCTAACTCTAAATCATTAAAGCGATCGCGTGTTAAATGCGCCGTCACTACTTGCCCATCATCAAAAGTTAATTCCACCTGAATTTCCCAACCTAAATGTACCAACCGGCTCACTGTCGCAGGTGTAGTGGCACCGTTAGCAGCCTTTTCTAAAATCACATCTTGCGGACGCAAAAATACTTGTGGGTGTGGCGCATCAAACCCACTACTTTGAAAAATCTTCGAGGTGCTGGGTAACACATTCACCGGGCCAATAAAGCTCATTACAAATGCGGTGGCAGGATTATCGTAAATTTCTGCTGGTGTCCCCACCTGTTCCACACGCCCTTTATTCATGACCACAACTTCATCGGAGACTTCCATTGCTTCCTCTTGGTCGTGGGTGACAAAAACTGTGGTAACATGAACCTCATCATGGAGGCGGCGTAACCATGCCCGTAAGTCTTTACGGACTTTAGCATCAAGTGCGCCAAAGGGTTCATCTAGCAATAAAACTTCAGGTTCTACTGCCAGTGCCCTGGCTAATGCTACCCGTTGTCTTTGACCACCAGAAAGTTGTGATGGATAGCGATCGCCTAATCCAGTCAGTTGCACCAATTCCAGTAACTGTTCTACCCGCCCTTTAATCCTCTTTGGCTGTGCCTTGCGAATTTCTAAGCCAAAAGCAATATTTTGCCTGACAGTCAAGTGCTTGAATAGGGCATAGTGCTGAAATACAAAGCCAATATTGCGCTGTTGCACACTTTGGTATGTAGCGTCCTTACCGGTAAGCAGGATTTTGCCGCTATCTGGCATTTCTAAACCTGAAATTAACCGTAGTAGCGTAGATTTACCCGATCCCGATGGCCCAAGCAACGCAACTAGCGAACCACTCTTAATTTCTAGGCTAACCTCATCAACGGCCTTGAAACTCCCGAATTGTTTGGAGACATTCTCAACTACTATGCCCACTGCTGCTATACCTCTGCAACTAAATCTACAGATCCTTGGTAGGATTACTGTGTCTTACATATACCATATATAATTATTTATAGATGAACAAGATTTAGCTACCGCAACTGCCGCAATCAAGGAAGCTACAATCAGCACCACTGCAATCTAGGAAACTGCAATCAGCAGCGCCACAATCAAGAGTCATGCTAACCATCTCGGCACAATTGCAGCCCAAATCGGCACAATCAAAACAGTCAGTATTGTTGCTGCTAATAAATGAGGATTTTTGAGTAACTTTCCGAGATGCTTGTTGTCGTTGCTGCGTGTCTGCTTCCTCCTGTGTGGATTTTTCTGAGTTCTCGATTTGCGACCGCAAAATTTGGTTAGCTTGCTTGCAAGCTTGAAATCGTTCACGGGAATAGACAAAAGCCGCTTTTAACCCTTCCTTGGCAACTACCCGCTTGATGTATTGAGAGCAAGATTCGCCGCCATATAGTATTCTGTGGGCACAAGCAAAACCTTTGTGTGGGGAAATGTGCTTTTGATATCCAGTAATTGCAGCGGCACTAACTTGTCTAGTAAAAGAATCGAACAAGGAAATCTGCATATTTTGGGACTGGGGACTAGGCAATATTTTTCATTCTTCCCAATCCCCATTCCCCACTCCCCATTCGTATCGAAACATTAAGGAATATTGCATTTCAGCAGAAACCTGAAGGTAAAGCGCGAAATCACCCGAAAGACCGTGGTAGTATGCTCTCGGTAAATGTGAAGATTGGGAGAAAGACCTTTGACACTACGGGTTGCTGTTATTGGGTCAGGCCCTGCTGGTTCATCTGCCGCTGAAACACTGGCAGCCTCTGGGATTGAAACCTACCTGTTTGAGCGGAAGCTAGACAATGCAAAGCCTTGTGGGGGTGCAATTCCTCTATGCATGGTGAGTGAATTTGACCTACCACCAGAGATTATCGATCGCCGAGTACGGAAGATGAAAATGATTTCACCTTCCAATCGGGAAGTTGATATCAATCTGATAAATGAAGATGAATATATAGGAATGTGCCGCCGGGAAGTGCTAGATGGCTTTTTGCGCGATCGCGCGGCAAAAGTAGGCGCAAATTTAATTAATGCCACTGTTCATAAACTTGATATACCAGGAAACAATACCGATCCCTATACCATCCATTACATTGACCATACAGATGGGATATCACAGGGTATTGCCAAAACCCTGAAAGTGGATCTAATTATTGGGGCGGATGGAGCTAATTCCCGCGTTGCCAAAGAAATGGACGCTGGGGATTACAATTATGCGATCGCTTTCCAAGAGCGGATTCGCTTACCCGAAGACAAAATGGCTTACTACAACGACCTCGCCGAAATGTATGTCGGTGATGACGTTTCTACCGATTTCTACGCTTGGGTTTTCCCCAAATATGACCACGTAGCTGTCGGTACTGGTACAATGCACATCAATAAAGCCAGCATCAAACAGTTACAAGCTGGCATCCGTGCTCGTGCTTCCGAGAAATTGGCAGGCGGTAAAATCATCAAAGTAGAAGCCCACCCCATTCCTGAACATCCCCGTCCCCGTCGTGTTGTCGGTCGCATCGCTTTAGTGGGAGATGCTGCTGGTTACGTAACCAAGTCCTCTGGTGAAGGTATTTATTTTGCCGCTAAATCTGGGCGGATGTGTGCCGAAACCATTGTAGAAGCATCTAATAGTGGTAGCCGTATTCCTACAGAAGGCGACCTCAAGGTTTACCTGAAGCGTTGGGATAAAAGATACGGACTCACTTACAAGGTGTTGGACATTCTGCAAACCGTGTTTTATCGTTCCGACGCTACCCGCGAGGCGTTTGTGGAAATGTGTGATGACCTCGATGTGCAGCGGCTAACATTCGATAGCTATCTGTATAAGACGGTTGTTCCAGCTAATCCCATCACCCAACTAAAAATTACTGCCAAAACCATTGGTAGCCTGATTCGAGGTAACGCCCTTGCACCTTAACTGAGTGTGGAATACAGGGACTTTCAACAAATAAATTACCCAATTTTGTGGGGTGGACATCCTGCACGCTCATCAATCAGAGTAGGCAAGACGCCCACCCCACAACATATATGTTAATTAAAGCTTTTTCTATTTGGAAGTCGCTGCTCCTAAAAATTGTGTGTACTTTACGCCATTGAAAACTGCTAAATTTAGCCTTTCTCAACTGCATCGAACGTTTTTGGTTTAGTGCGATTTCTGATAAAACAGATGTTGAACTGAATCTGCTGGGGCAAAATAGAAAACATGACGATTGAATCCAATTCCTCTAATCTACCAACCCCAGAACCAGACCCCGAAAATGATTTGCAGCCGGATGACTTTGACGGGAGTGCAAATGAGAAAAACCTAGCCTCAGAAGCACTAGCGACACAACAAGCACTAGCAGCAATCGCATCTTTGAGATCTCCGCAATATACAACTGCTCTACAACAAGCCCGTTCTGAGGTCAAGCAACCCACTAGCAAGCAATTTATAGTTAAGCCAAGGGCATTGCTGATTACTCTAATCGCGATCGCCATCACCTTCATTGGAGTTATCCTCAATAACTGGATCATCGGCATTATCGGAACGCTGATAACTTTGTTGTTATCCCTAGCGATATTATTGCCTTGGTTGCAAGAAGTTTTAGACGAGTGGTTTTCAGCTCAAGAACGCACACTGTTTGTTGCCTTTTTGGGACTAATAGTAGCAATCATTGGCTTGATCAGATTCACAGGTATAGGCGATCGCTTGCTGCTTTTAGGACGCCAGATTAACTGGGATATTGCTGGTAGCCTAGCAGAATGGTTTGGCGCTTTGGGGCAAATTCTCATCGCGATCATCGCCGTTTACGTGGCATGGCGGCAATATGTAATTTCCAAAGACTTGACAATTCAGCAAAACCTGCTCACAGTTCAGCAAAATATTATCACCCAGCAACAGACAATTGATTCTTATTTCCAAGGCATTTCAGACTTGGTGTTAGATGAAGAAGGATTATTAGAAGATTGGCCTCAAGAAAGAGCGATCGCTGAAGGACGCACTGCGGCAATTTTAAGTAGCGTTGATGGTAGTGGTAAAGCGAAAATTCTCCGCTTTCTCTCACGTTCCAAGTTGTTGTCACCCCTAAAACGCGATCGCCTATTAGGTCGAGCCATTCTCGACGGAACTGGCGGATATGCAGAAGACCGCCTCGAAGGTGTGCGCGTCATCGATTTAGGCGTAATGCTAGCCGCAGCAGACCTTTCTGGTACTGATTTACGTTGGACTGACCTCAGCGAAGCTAATCTTGTCCGCGCTAACCTGGCCGGTTGTGACTTAGTAAAAGCCAACCTCTCACGCACAATTTTATATAATGCTAATCTCAATGGTGCCGATATCAACGGGATTCGCCTATTCTATGGCGTAGCAGATAAAGCCTCACCCCGCAGTCGCACTGAACCACCAGATTATGAAACCGGCGAACAAACTGGCGCTGTGGTGGAAAATGCCGATTTCAGCAATGTGCAACGGATGTCTGAGTCTACGCGTAACTACTGTTGCACTTGGGGTGGCGAAAAAACTAGAGGTACTATTCCTGGTGGTTGTGAAGGTATTCCCAATAAGTTGGGAAGATAACTATACCAATTTTGGATTATCTTTAACCAATTTAAATACTTCTCCCCAGACAGGGGTAGATGTTCCCTAATGTCTAACTATAGCGGCCCGCAGCAAATATCTGTTCTGCGGTCAAATTCAGGTCTGGAAATGTTTGGGATATGAGGCGTTCTGTTCCCCTAAACTGCTGTCCTTCATAAATTCCATCCACTAACTGATAAATCGTGATTACAGGTTGTTTGGATAAGCCAATGTAGCGTTTGCCTCCTAGCCCTAGATAATCTGCGATCCAATACTCATCAATGCCTAAAGCTTCGTAGTCTTCCACTTTCCGGGCATAGTCATTCTGCCAATTAGTACTGACGACCTCCACGACCAATTTGACAGACTTGCCTAGTGTAATCACTGGCTCAGTTTTCCATAATGGCTCATTCGCCAAAGCCGTCTGATCGAGAATCACAACATCAGGCCTAAAGGCTGAATTTTGACCTAATGGTTTAATCAGGCATTTCATGGGAATAAACCAAGGCAAGTTGAGCAGATCAATTGCTACGTTGAGCTTACGATTAATCAACCCAGCTACCTGTTCATGAAGTCCAGTGGGTTCCAAGTCGATTAGTTCTCCGTCGATTAACTCGTAGCGTACATCATCCAGATAGCCAGCAACGAATGCCTCAGAGCTAAGAGTACCCGTATTAAGAGTGGCTGAGACCATAAAGATTTGTCCTTTCAGGTTCAGAACTAGAGCAGTAATATCTGTTTTTAATTATTCTAGCTAGCTCTACTGATGGGCTATCGCCTCAGACTACTGGCTTTGGTTTATCCCAAGCGAAAGAGGTTTTTTCGTAAGGTGTTATTATACAGCCCAGTAATTCTCGCCTTCTGGTAGGGTGAGGATTTCAACGCCATCTTCAGTTACAGCTAGGGTATGCTCGCATTGAGCAGAAAGCTTGCGATCGCGCGTTACAGCAGTCCACTTATCGCTGAGAACCTCGACTTCGTAAGTACCTTCGTTAATCATTGGCTCAATGGTAAAAACCATCCCTGGTCTGAGGCGCTTGCCCTTACCGCGTGTGCCATAGTGGGGAACATCCGGTGCGGTATGGAAAATGTTACTGATGCCGTGTCCAACGAAATCTCGCACCACAGAAAAGCCTTGTGCTTCAGCATACTCTTGAATGGCTGCACCAATATCGCCAATGCGTCCCCCAGGTTTAACTTCAGCAATACCCAAGCGCAAACACTCTTCTGTCACTTCTACCAGCTTTCTAGTTTTTGGGGAAGGAGTACCAACAAAGAATGTCTTGGATGTATCGCCGTGATAACCCTCAACAATCGGCGTTACATCAATATTAATAATGTCACCTTCTTTGAGGATTTGCTTGGCGTTGGGAATACCGTGACAGATCACCTCATTTACACTGGTGCAAATCGATTTAGGATAACCCTTATAGCCAAGAGGTGCGCTTTTTGCTCCATGCGCTTGCGTCCAACGTTCGGCTTCATCATTTAGTTCCAGAGTGCTAACTCCTGGCTTCACAAACGGTTCCAAATGCTGGAGAAGTTTAGCAGCTAAACGCCCAGCTTGACGCATTTTGTCTAATTCTCGTTGGGATAAAATAACAATTAGTTCGGTTTTCATTAACTTTTATCTAGATATCTTTTATAAACATAGTTAACCCTGTCTGTGCAGCTCTTTGTGCAGCATCAGCAACCTTTAGGGTATACAAGCTCTCCTCTGGAGTAACGTACAAAGGAGTCCCGTCAAAAAGATGGTCTAACACCATACTCGTGTCTTTGGCAAACAAACCCCGGCGAGGGCCAACCTCTATAGGTGTTGTTTCCCCTGGCTGGATGAATATTCCTGTATCGCCATCAAAAATTAAACCACCTTTTTCACCGTGAACTTCAAACTTGCGTTCTGATTGCCAAATACTTTCGCCTTTGCCATACACTACTTGGGCTAAAAGTCCATTGTTAAAGCATAGTTCACTAGTGCAGAAACAGGTTTGGTAGTATTCTGGTTCTATTCCCCAATATCGCTGGTGACAGTTAACAGTAAATACTTTACCAAATAAATCGGTGAGACGATGTAGGCGAGACAGGGCACCAATTAAGGGAAAGCCGAAAAATTCGTGGTTATAAGTCCATTTACGGGGTGCAGGATTTTGGGGATTGATGGTGCTGTAGCGAACATAAAACACTTCACCAATTTTTTCTAAGTTTTGCTTCAAAGCTTGATGCAAACCACCCAAAAGTTCCAGATGTTCAACGTGCAGAAGTTTTTGTTGTGCTTTGGCTAAGGTAATCAGTTCTTCAGCTTCGACTACATCCAATGAAAGAGGATACTCTACAATTACGTGTTTGCCGTTGGTAAGGGCTGCACGAGCGATCGCACCATGATCTCGATTAATAGTAGAGATTACCACTAGGTCTATATCTTCACGCTCTACTAGCTCTTGCCAAGAACTCAACGCTTCAATCTGGTAATCTCTGGCAAAGGTTTCGGTTTTTTCTGGGGTATGACCAACAACTGCGACTAAATGCGATCGCACTTGCTCATTATGGAGAAATGCCTCAGTCCGAAACTTTGCCGCATACCCAGTACCTACCAAACCTACACGCACTCTTGCTTTTTCCAAAGCTGCTTCTGAATTATACATGATCTTCACTAGTTCTATGTTTTGATCCTCCCACGCTTCTAGTAGTGAGATTCTTTGTTCATGGTGAATCCTATGATTTCACCAGTCTAGACTCTACAACATTCGTCTTACTCCCTCAAGGACGCATGAGACTTTATCGAGGAAGGCAGGAGGCAGGGCAGGGCTGTTTATCTCTATAACGTAGGATCTTTATCAAGATGAGGATCAAAAAAATTTGGGAAATTGGGAAAAAGAAAAATTACCGTTTCAACCAGAAAATTTGAGTACGATCTGCGATCGCGGTAGAGCATCTCTATAAAAAAGCGTTGCGATCGCCATACAATTGTCTAATCAGATTTTTTAATGATTTTTTTGCTAATAACGCTTGTAAATCAGCGCCTTTTAGGAAATGAAACAGCCCTGCTTTTTAAGGCAGTTGGAGGATCTCTTGTGCGTAAGTCCTACAAACTATAAGATACATTAATCTTATTCATGTTTCATTTTACATAACATAAATTTTACTAATTACAACCTGATTAGGGCAGAAAGATATATAAATAAAACTTATCGGTATTAAGCAACTAAATTTCATTACTAATCGGGTTCAATTTCCAGTTACATCGTTTAATTTTTCTCGTAGTATCAGAATTGAAGCAAATTTGAACCAGCGGCTAATTCCACAGAACAGCCGTGATCTTTGCCTTAAGATAACTTATACTGCCGTTTGCAAAAGAGAGGATTACTCAATGCCAACTTATAAAGTGACACTCATCAACGAGGCCGAAGGACTAAACAAAACACTTGATGTTGAAGACGATACCTATATTCTAGATGCCGCTGAAGAAGCTGGTCTTGACCTGCCTTACTCTTGCCGCGCTGGTGCTTGCTCGACCTGTGCCGGTAAACTGATATCGGGTACTGTCGATCAGGGTGACCAGTCATTCTTAGATGATGAACAAATAGAAAAGGGATATGTACTGACTTGTGTTGCTTACCCAACCTCTGACGTAACAATCGAAACTCACAAAGAAGAAGATCTTTACTAAGAGTTAAGCGACTCAACCATAAACCTCTTGCAAGAGTTCATAATGTTAACAAAATAGAAGCAGGGCGTTTAGGCTCAACACCCTCCAAATGCCGTGTGTGCTTCCAAAAGCGACTTTGACAAAAAGCCTAATTTTCCTGGCAAGCAGGAACACAGTAGATGTTGTGTTCCTGCTTAATTTTTTAAGTATGAAGTTCCTCTTTGCCAAAGGTAAGATTTATAGCATTGATTTAGGGCTGAAACACTCTTAATGTGGGTAGTTTACAGCTTAATCTCTTTGCTGAGAATTTGAATCTGAGTACCAGGATAGTAAAATTGGAGAATTTTTGGACTTGACCAACCTAGTTTAGCTAAATTTTGAGCGCCAGTTTGACTCAAGCCGACTCCATGACCCAATCCACCACCAATAAAAGCGTATCCCCAGAGTTCCGGTTTGCCTTTGTTCAGGGGTTCTATGTAAAAAAGCGTACTTGTGGGAGCGGCAAAGGCACTGCGAACTTCGTCTTTGTGCAGAATAAAGGTGCTGCGATCAGTTTTAACCGCAAGTTCAAGGATACGTCCACTTTCGCTTCGCTTGACTACTGCCATAGCCTGAATTGTCTTAAATTTGGCATGGGGACTGTTTTTCACCTGCAAAAATTTCTGCAAGTCTTTGGTAATATCCTTTAAAGGGGTTTCCTTGTGCCAACGAAACATATCCCACTTGCTTTCATTAAATCCTTGTTTCGTATTAATAAATTTTTGGAAGTTCTTTTCATCTGCTAAACTCTGCTTAGACAAATTCCAAAAATTAGTTGCAGCATCTAGTACAGGGCGCAGATAGGGACGATCATCGCCATTCCAGACATCGCTGAAGGAAGCGGTGACGCCACCAGTGGTGGAAGAATACAGAGCATCTACTAGTTCATTTTTATAAGTTAGTACTTTACCCCTAGTTGAGGCGATCGCTTGGTCTGTTTTAGCAGCTGCTCCCTTCAGCCCATAATAAACTTGGCAGTGAGTATCAGCACACAACTGATAGTTGTCTGCGGCAAACCTGCGTAAATTTCTCAAGGCATAAGTCCGGGCGAGAATTGCTTGGGCTTCCAGCGCCGCTTTTGGTGC
This sequence comes from Nostoc sp. ChiQUE02, assembly GCF_034531305.2. NCBI lineage: Bacteria > Bacillati > Cyanobacteriota > Cyanophyceae > Nostocales > Nostocaceae > Nostoc > Nostoc sp. ChiQUE02. The sequence continues at coordinate 107,629 of NZ_JAVRBN020000007.1, read as the reverse complement.
ATCTGTGCCTATTTCGTAAGGTACAACCCCACGCAAATAAGTTTCTAAAGGTACTTGATTAACTAGAGTGTATGTGCCGTAGGAATTTGGCTGCAAATTCAGTCGCCCGGCATAAAGACGAGCAAACTCTTGTTTTTCGGTTTTATTTACCCGAATCAAGTTTTTATCAGTGCTAATTTCCAAATCATTCGGGCTATAGCGGTTACCATCCACCACCCAACTCACTCGCGGCACTTGTTTCAAAATCTTAGTATCAAGATATACTTTTTCTTTGGTAGAAGCTTGGATGTTTTGTAATAGCAAGCGTCGCAGTAAAAAAGTGTTGTAAACATCTCGTTTTGCCCAAACCTGCCAGCGTTCTGGCTGGGCTATTTCCACTTCTATTCCCTGAGAACGCCATTTATTAGCACTGTCTTCCGCAGTTTCAAAAGTGCGGTATGTACCCAAAACTACCACTTCTTCGACTGCTGGCTGGGGTAAAGCTTGCATGACTGTTTCCAGCTTTACAGGGTTCTTGGTAACCAGGGTTTGCTGCTTGTTGCCTGCTTTAAATTTTAGCTTTAAGCGATCGCCTTTTATGGGTTCTAGTTGTAGTTTGGCTGTGGGTTGATCGCCAAATCGCTGCACAATCCCAATTTTCAGTTCCATATCCTGGATATTGCTCTCAGGTCCTGATGCAGCAGTCAGCCCCAATAGACAAAATGTTGTCAGCACAGTGTGGGAAAAACGCCAAAACGAAAATTTCATGACTACCTGATAGCGTTCGCGGAGCGTTTCGTAGAAAAGCGATAGCGAGTAATCGTTCGCGCAGCGTCTCGTAGAGAGCGTCTTCTGCCCCTTAATACGGCGTTGGAGCTGTTTTTCCAATTGCTTTGTAGCGCGGTTTTTTTGTCGCATGAGTGCTCCAATGATACCATTACCAATTTTGCCCCCAAATTAGTTGCAAAACGAAGTCATAATGACTATGATTTATTTAGAGGCACAAAACAGAACTAGTTGGATAAACTCCTTATGGTTAGAGTCCAAGAAATTCCATTAAATCAGATAAAACGGCCATTGCCCCGTGCAAACGATCCAAATAAAGTGCAAGCTTTAATGGAATCGATTGCGGAGATTGGGCAGCAAGAACCGATTGATGTCCTAGAAGTAGATGGACAATATTATGGCTTTTCTGGTTGTCATCGGTATGAAGCTTGCCAGCGTTTAGGCAAAGAAACCGTTTTAGCCAGAGTCCGTAAAGCACCCCGCAGCGTTTTAAAGATGCACTTGGCATAGAGAATGGGAGTAGGAACTAGGGAAGAGTTTTTCAAATCCCCAGTACCCAATACTCAATCCCCCATTACATATAACCTAATTAGGAGAAAAATATGTCATCGAAAGTAACAGTCAAAAATGTAAATATCGGCATTGACGAGGCGAGTAGGGCTAAAATTGCCGAGGGTTTATCTCGCCTGTTGGCTGACACTTATACACTGTATCTGAAAACTCATAACTTCCATTGGAATGTAACGGGGCCGATGTTCCAAACACTGCATTTGATGTTTGAGACCCAGTATACAGAATTAGCCTTAGCAGTTGATTTAATAGCCGAGAGGATTAGAGCACTTGGCTATCCTGCACCAGGAACTTACAGCGAATATGCCAAACTGAGTTCGATTGCAGAAACTCCCGGAGTTCCTAAAGCTGTGGAGATGATCGGCTTACTAGTAGAGGGACAAGAAGCCGTAGTCAGAACTGCACGGTCTATTTTCCCCGTGGTAGAGGAAGTTAATGACGAACCTACCGCTGATTTATTGACTCAGCGGATGCAAGTACACGAAAAGACAGCTTGGATGTTGAGAAGTTTACTGGAAGAATAAGAATAGGGAATAGGGCATAGGGAATAGAAAAACTTAATTGCCAATGCCCAATACCCCATGCCCAATACTTCTTTACGAGAGGCTGCGCCCTAAGCGTAGCTATGCCGCAGGCTTTACGGCTTCTCTATGAGACGCTGTTCGCGTTCGCTCAGTACAAGTGCCCAATGCCCAATATTGACTTCACCCAAAAGTTGCAAGATTTAATGCAACAGGTGGGTATTTCTAGTTTTAAAGCGCTGAGTCGCGCTGCTGGTGTCTCAGAACGCCAACTTTTGCGGTTACGCCAAGGAAAGTTAGAGCAGACGCGGTTAGATGTGCTCCTTAAGCTGTCGCCAGTGCTACAGATACCATTGATTGAATTAGTCACAACTTTTTCAGCCGTCAAGTTATTACAAGAGAAAACAGCACCTACTCAGGAATTGTTACAAGAAATTACAGATTTAAGAAAAGAGTATCAGCGATCGCAGCAACAAATAGAACAGCAGCGAGAGATATTACTACAAGAACTCCAGCAGTCGAGTTTGCAACTGCTGGAGTCTTTATTATTGCAATGGCCAACGGCAGCACAGAAAGCGCAAGAAAATCCACAGCTAGCAGCAGTCAAAATAGTACCGTTGGTGCAGAAACCCCTGGAAAAGCTTTTACAGGCGTGGGGAGTGGAAGCGATCGCACCCGTGGGAGCAGAATTACCTTATGACCCCCAACTGCACCAATTGATGGAGGGAACAGCACAACCTGGAGAAAAAGTCAAAGTGCGCTACACTGGCTACCTTCAAGGTGAAAAGCTGCTTTACAGAGCCAAAGTGAGTGCTGTTTGAGGGAGTTAGGAATTAGGGTTGAGGGGTTAAAAATTCATAACTCTTTACTTTTTGTATTGTCTGTTAAGAAATGAGAGATATTGGGAATACTAAAATAGCACAGGCGATCGCCTCAGAGAACTTCTGTTAGAGCGTTGGTGTAGGTTTGAGCTTGCTTGGCGCTGTTGAAAGCGAAATTTTTGGCTCTAGAGCGGCAGTCCAGAGGTAAATTCTTTCAATTATGTAAGTAATTGGACATAAATAAACGTAAATGCTAGTTACTATCATAAATACTCAATAGTCAAGAAATAATTATATCTTCTAATGATTCCGATATGAAACCCTGATAGTTGAGTAATTTTCATAGTATTTTTGCTTGTAGTGCCGAATTGGGGGCTGAAGACTGGCAAAATTTGGTGGGTGATGCAGACCCGCCACAAAATTGCAGATAATCTATACCCACCACCCAGTATTCAGGCAGAGGAACACTGCTGCTAGACTCGGTTTAGCTGCGCTATCGCTCCAACCTGTTGAATTTTTAATTGTTTAATGACGGTTATCATTATGAGGTTTATTGGAGAATCTTAGTTTTGCAAAAATATTTGGGAAATAATCTGAAAAGCAGTAACTTCAACTTGTAGATCAATATATATCTATACCAATCAGATGCAAGCAAGTCGGCGTTAAAAAATCAACCCACATAACGAAATAACAAATCTGTGAACACCTTATAAATCGGTTATTCTACTTTTTTACTAAACATACATGAGTTTTATCGTGCTGACTTACTTACCAGGTTTATTTATAATTGGTTTGTTACTAGTAATAAAGCTATAGTTAACTAAGCTAATATGTTTTTTGTCTTCCCAAAAAACTAGATGAAAATGTTTATAATTAATCTCTATATGTCCTAATTAATTACAAATTATTACTCACTATTTAATCTTCGCTTTTATTTTACAAGCAATTTTAAATGTTCTATGATGGGTATATAATAGCGAAATCAGAGCATCATTTACACAAATTAGCGTGACATAATTATGAAAGAACAAGTAAAAGTTATTAAGCTCAGTGGTAATTTAAACGCCACAACTTCACAAGATTTTCGACAAAATATCACTAATATTTTAGAAAGTGGTGCGAAAATTGTGTTAGTTGATTTTAAAGATGTAACCTTTATGGATAGTTCCGGTTTGGGAGCTTTAGTCTTAGCGTTCAAAACCTTAAGAGCAGCAGATACTAAGCTTGTTCTGTGTTCAATTAATGAGCAAGTCAGGATATTATTTGAACTGACTAATATGGATAAAGTCTTTGAAATATTCCCAAGTCAAGACGCATTTAATCAGGTTTTGGTTTCCAAGACGTAATTAATCAAACTTCATTTGCAAAATAGATAAATCATCATCAAAAGCATCTTTGGAGTTCAGAGCGATTAAATAACTCAGTACGTGATCGAGTTGGCAATCAGCAGGATCTTGTAAGCTAACCAATAGCTGAATAAAAGCATCCAAACTCCAAAGCGTGCCATCTGATTTAGTGATTTCATAAGCGCCGTCACTAAAAATATAAAGCGTACTGAATTTTTCAATATTGCAAAACCCATCAACATATTTTGCCTCTGGAAACATCCCAACTGGCATACCTGGGGTTTTCAAAAGTTTAACTTCAGACTTTCTTGGAGATGTACCGGTCACTAAAACTGCTGGTGGATGACCGGCACTAGCATAAATTAGTCGGCGGTTGATTCGGTTGTAAACTCCGTACCAAATCGTAAAGTATTTATCATTTTGATAATTCATCTGAAAAGTATCATTCAAAGCCTTTAATACATCACTAGGTTGATAATAATTCAGACTTTTAAGCGCACGGGAACGTAATAGATTCAGTACTGAGACAGAGGGAAGAGTCGCTTTGAGTCCATGTCCGGCAGTATCGAGTAAGTAAATTGCGAGATAATCGTCATCGAGCCAATAGTAATCGAAACAGTCACCGCCGAGTTGTCGCGAGGGAATGAATCGGAAATTGATATTGAAGGGTTCGCTCATGGAAAGAGGCAGCAGCGATCGCACATATTCTGCTGCTTCTGACATTTCTGATTCCAAAAGCAACTTTTGAGCCTGCAAATCTCTACTCAACTGATGCAAGCGTAATCCCGCTCTTACCCTTGCTTGTAATTCATTGTGTTCGATAGGTTTGGAGATAAAATCATCAGCTCCAGCATCTAGACCTTTGACGCAATCAGCAACGGAATCTAAGGATGTTAATAAAATAAAGAATGTGGTATAAAATTTGGGGTCTGTCTTAATGCGGTGGCAAACTTCCAGTCCAGTCAAACCCGGCATGATCCAATCACAAATAATTAGTGCTGGACGATAAGCCAGTGCCTTTTCTATTCCTTCCTCGCCGCTACTGGCGGTAACTACCTCATAACCCTGTTTTTCCAACATCCTTTTCAGGAGTATTTTTATTGAATAGTCGTCATCAATTACTAGTATTTGAAACATATAAACTTGCAAGAAACACTCATTAATAATTTTTTGTACAAATAGAGAATAAAAATACGATAGGGGTAATTAGTTAGTAGGATCATCCAGATATACTACTAACTAATTTATCTTTTTATATCAAATTTATGACTGTTTAACAGTCATAAAACATTATGGCGCTGCCAGAGGATTTAGCCACAAGAGGATGCTGCTTTTTAGCTGGTTTAAGTCGCGGTATGCTTCTTGCTTAAACCATTGCCCTAAGGCATCAAAGGGGGTGAAAGATGTCCCAGTTTGCCATTTAATATCTTGACCTAGAGGTGTTGTGTGAGTTCCTGGTAACGTTTTTGTTGTCACCATGTCATCAAAGCGTTCTTGTAAGATTTTGGTTAAAGCTGCCGATTGATCAATGGTGTCATTGCTAAATTTTATTAATAAATTGCGTCGGATATTGTAGCTCTCTTGGACAAGCTTGTTAGTTTCCAATGGTGAAGGGGTAAACTCGATCGCAAAAGTAGAATTGAACTGTTCTACTAGGGGAATAGCTTCTTTTGCGGCGTAGTTGTTGAAGGATATTAAAATATTGCCTGCGCGTTCTACTTTAAAGAGGCTACCAATCAACAGGTGAAGTTTACAGCCCATGCTGTGTCCAATGCCGTAGATGGGGTAGTAAAGCTTGCGTAATGCCCCAGAGTCATGTAGGCGTTCGAGGGTGCGGTCAAAGTTTAGCAGCACAGATTTTGCGATCGCAGTATGATCCAATGTATTGACGAAAGGGGTAGCAATTACAACATAACCTTTACTTGCCAGTTGTTCGAGCAACCAGCGATAAGTGATGTGCGGTGCAGTTGCGACAAATGCACCTCCTAAAAAATGAACGATACCTATGGGATTTCGGGGAATGATTACCCAGTTACCTCTGACTTCTTTCCAGTCCATGCGGATGAGCGATCGCTTTAGGAATATTCTTTATGTTAGACCGGGGATCGCAACCGTGGGAAGGATTATGGAAAAAGCCATTGAGAATATCTGGCGAGTAGCTTGGAAGCCAACCCATTCAGCAGCATCTATCGATTTATTGGAACCATCTACACGTTCTCCAACTCTTACTGAGTGCTGAGTGAATTCAGGAATGCTTTCTAAATCCCCATTACAAAACTTAATTATGTTAGCGATAGCGTAACCCTAGGGGGAAGCAAGCTACGCAAAGCGTCTTGTAGAGAGGAACGAGCGTCCCTAGGAGCGTCATTACGAATTACGAATTATTTCAACGCTGAGTCTGTAATCTTTTCATTTCGTGTTGCACATCTAATGCTATTTGTAATGCTTCATTGAGTAACCTTCCATGCTCGCTAGCCTGTTCAGTTACTTGCATGGCTGTTAAAGTTGCTAAATTGTTGACGAATAGTTCTGTATTACTCAGGATAAAGCTCTTATTCTCCCTCAAAATCTTTTCTGTCTTCAAAGCACGAACTAAATCAGCTTTGGTCAGTTTAAGCGCTTCGAGAACACCCTCTCTTTCCTTTATAACTACTTCTGGATTACCAGCTTCTTCTATTTGATCGTTGATATCTATTACTTTAATAACAGTATTATATCTATTGACCTCATTTAACAAAATTTGCAGAGATTTTGTCATATTGTTTTTGATAATTTTATTTTTAGTTTTCCATATTAAATATAAAATAGTTTGCGTAAGACCACCAACCCAAAGACCTAAAAAAATTAACAATATCCAAGATGGAATTGTTATCCAATTAACAAAAACTTTAATAATTATATCAAATAGAATATAAACAAAAACAAATGTAGAGAATCCAATAAAAACTACAGTTGCTCCTTCAGAGCTTTTAAGTTTTTGTATATATGTTTTTGCTAATATTTGCAAAGGATTTGTAATGATTAAAAGTTCCTCATTGACAGGCAAATTAGTCAGATTTTGCAGTTCTTTCTGACTAATTTCCAAGCCCTGTAAATCATCCCGCACAGCTTTTCAACCCTTGCCAGAATAGTTATTTAATCTAATATAGCAATCAAATTTCTGGAATGCTGGCATTTTGTCTAAACTTTTCAGGCAAGTTAATACTTCTAGACAATGTAAAGATTTTTTGTACAATATGATACTCTTTTGCGAAGATAACTATTTATACTATAAGAGTAACTAGAACGAAACTAAATCAATTGCCTGTAAATGTAATGTAAATGCAACAGGTTATTGTCCTGGTAAACAGCCATTTACAACTACAAGAAAGACTAATGGAAAAGTCCGCAAAAACGAACTTTGTTTGTTTAGTTATAAATAATCGTGTCTCACTAATTACATTAACTTCGCTTTGGAGAAAATTGTTTCTGTTTTGAAACGCCACGCTGAGGGTTTAAAAATGGCGGGATGGGACAGTCTAGCGTCATGGCGATCGCTCTGAGTAAATCTCCTTCTGAAGGAGTAACTTTGTTATCCAGCAGTACTGTGTGGGCGCAAGCATCAACAATAGCTTGCTTGAGTTTGGGACTGGCAAGGCGGAGGCGATCAATACTTTTCTTGAGTTCAGTGAAATTACAAGTAAGTGGTATTTCTGGTTTTTCTTGCTCTCCGGCTTTGGGAAGTCGAAAAACTCCAGAACGAAAAGCATAGGCGATGTCTTCGCTGGACGCATCGGGTTGAGAGTGTCCCACGCGGGCAATTACGGACAGTACTAATAGACTATCTGGCCAAATCTGTTCGATGGAGGTGAATTCTACCGTTGTAGCCGAGGTGGGATTTATACTAGGTTGGAGCCGATGCCACAGTATTAACTGCAACACAAAATGCCACAGCGATAAACTTCCAGTGGCTACAACTAAACCGTGGACGCATTTGCACAGCCTTTGGCATTCTTTGGCAGAATTTTGGCGTAATACGGGTACTGCCAAATCCACAAGTGGCAAGCGAATGCTGGAGTCTAACTGGCTAATTTCGCTACTCAATTCCAGGGTTTTTTCTACCAAATCAGCAGGCTGCACCTCGCGTAACCAAGCAATTTGACGTTCTTGGATCTGGAGATTTTCCGTATCTAAAGCTAGTGCAAAAGCGATCGCCATTGCACTTTGCTGCTCCCGTACACCCAAGCGCAGGGATTCTGGTAACTGCGATAACAGGGCTTGAGCATGGGCAAAATGCTCTGGTGTGACACTTCCAACTTGGTTTATAACCTGTGCTGGTGTGGCGTCGGAACCACCAGCAAAGCCCATTGTTAGAGATTCCTGGGCGGGGGAAAGCATTTGATTGCGAGATGGCATTGCTGCTAAATTGCGAGCGTTCAAACCCCCAACACGGCGGATACGTTCTGCTAAGGGTGGGTGGGTAGAAAACATATTTTCCCAGAAAGAGGGGTTGAGGGCATTGCCAAAAAACATGTGGCTAGCGGCTTCTGCACTCGGCGAAATCAAGCGTGAATCCATTTGTTGGAGTTTTTGGAAGACTCCGGTAAGTCCGTTAGGATTGCGAGTGAACTGTACCGCTGACGCATCGGCGAGAAATTCCCGTTGGCGAGAGACGGCGGCTTTAATCAAGCGTCCGCAAAGTAATCCGATACCGCCAATTGCCATCAGTGCTAAACCAAAAGCCCACAAAGGCAAACCCTTGTCTTCGCGGGAACTACCACGAATGCGCCAGAGCAATTCTCCAGTTAAATAAATGAACAAAATCCCATGCAACAGTCCCACTAAACGCAAATTTAGCCGCATATCTCCATTGAGAATATGACTGAATTCGTGGCCGATGACTCCTTGCAGTTCATCCCGGTTCAGGTGTTGCAAAGTTCCACGGGTAACTCCAATTACAGCATCATTGGGCGTAAATCCGGCAGCAAAGGCATTAATACTGGTTTCTCTTTCAAGGAGATAAACTTCTGGCACGGAAATACCAGAAGCGATCGCCATTTCCTCGACAATATTTAATAGTTGCCGCCCTTGTTCATCCGCCATTTCTGGTAGCAGGAGTCTTCCTCCTAACTCCTGAGCAATTACGCTTCCGCCCTCCCGGAGATAGGCAATTTTATACAGACTTCCAACTGCGATCGCAATTATTGTAATCCCAGCTACATAGAGAAATAACCCTGGATGCCACCAAACACGGGGAGCCATGCGGAACAGAAATAAAGTGGCAATATAAATCGCAATAATCATGACTGCGATCGACAGGGAAAATAATCCAATTAATTGTTGCGTATTTTGGCGTGCCCGATCCTGATGTTCAAAGAAATTCATAGATACCTAAAAAGACACGCGTGGAGCATTTCTCATTTCTGGAGTAGCTTCGGCGAGCAATTCTGCAACAGTAAAGTTAAAAGTATTTGCCACAAGATTGCTGGGGAAAGATTCGCTTTTGGTGTTGTAAAGTGTCACCGCGTCATTAAAAGCCTGACGTGCAAAAGCAATCCGGTTTTCTGTGGAAGATAATTCTTCCATCACCTGAGTCATGGCGCGATCGGCTTTCAATTCTGGATAAGATTCTGAAAGTACCATCAACCGACTTAACGCACCCGTCAGCGCCCCTTCTGCATTGCCCAACTGTTGCATCGCTTGGGGATCGCCGGGATTTTGTGCCGCACGACTGCTAGCATTAATTGCAGAATTCCGAGCCGCAATTACTGCTTCTAGAGTTTCCCGCTCATGTTTCATGTACCCTTTGGCAGTTTCCACTAAGTTGGGAATTAAGTCATAGCGGCGCTGTAATTGAACATCGATTTGAGAGTAAGCATTTTTGTAACGGTTGCGATACTTAACTAAATCGTTGTAAGCATTAATGATAATTACAGCAATAGTTGCGACCAAAGCAAAAGAAAATATTAAAAGCCCCATATTTTTAGATGATTTTCATCAGGTAATTACTTTTTTGCAGATTTACCAATTACGGTAATTTTTATATCCAGCAAAATTTCTGTGGATATAAAGATGAGTCTACTTTTAGCAAGTTAGCTTCGTCGTCTGTAAAATTAATTACGCAAATTTACTGATGGATTCACAACTTGTCTAATAAGCCGAGAATCTGAGCAAATAAGTTATTTATGAATCTGGGTGAATAGGGAATAACCGCTGACAGCAAAAATAAAAAGTATGGCGGCAGGAAAAATTATTACATCCCTGACAAGAAATAAAATCCAATCTTTTCTTAGTTCCTGTTTAAACTTGATCTCTCGCAGTTTTCGATCAAGTTCTACGTCTTCTTTAGACTGTAAATTTACTGTTGAGAGAATTAGTGGATTGTCGCCTTTGTTAGCAATAATTTTTGATAAATCTGTTCTATCTGTCATGCTGTTTAGATACCAATAATTTCAGTTTCAAGATTTTGCTTATCATCTACGATCCAAATATATTTGCCTTTTTGCTTGGCTTCTAGGGCTACTTCTAGGAGTGCGATTGCCTTTAACAGCACATCACCATTATCTCCATTAATCTGTTGCGCCAGATTATTTAGTGTCTCATAAAGTTCTGGCGATAAATCTAAGTTCATTTGAGGTCTTGGGGTTTTATCTTGTGCAGTCATTGTATATTTTCAAGGATACGAGGGTGATACAAACTTAGGGGGATTGTTGGTGTCCGAGTCCATTTGGGTTGAGCTAGAACAAGTACTCGCTCAACCCAAATTTAATCGGTACACCACGTCAGAAGAACGCAACGATTTCCTGGTGGATTTGCCCGAAACTGTACAGTTCATTAAAGTGACTGAACAGATTAACGAATGTCGAGAGCCAAAAGATAACAAATATCTAGAATTAGCAGTCACTGGAAAAGCAGAATGTATTCTGACCGGAGATGATGATCTGCTAGTGCTAAACCCCTAGAGAGGCATTGAAATTCTGATTGTTCAAGAATTTTCAGCAAAGAACTAGTGAAATAGCGGGTTACACGCCAGAGTAGGGTGCTAGGGCTAAAGTTTTCGTCAGATCAGCAAGGAGAAAGCGATCGCAGAGGTTTAACAGTTCTACCTCAGTCTGCGTCTGTCGCATCAGCCGCAGGAAATGACCATCAGCGTCAACACTCAGGGCAATGTAGTTGAGGAACATTTTGAGGTAGCCTACGCGCGATCGCACTGGCATAGTTGCTGCTGTAGGGGTTTGCCATAAACGATCGATATAGTTGCGTACCTCTACTAAAGGAACGGGCGCGATCGGCTCGAAGCGCAAAGCTTGCCGAATTTGATTAAAAAGCCAAGGATTGCCGATCGCCCAGCGTCCCACCATCACACCCGCCGCGCCCGTTTGAGAAAGCACTTTAAGGGCAGTTGTCGCAGAATGGATATTACCATTGGCAAGCACTGGACAATCAACCCGTTTCACCGCTTCAGCGATCAAATCATATTTCACAGCCCCGTGGTACATATCTTTCACCGTGCGACCATGCAAACTCAGCAAATCAATGCTGTGGCGATTGATCGTATCTAAAATTTCGTAAAAGTTATCTGTATTTTCAAAGCCTACGCGCATCTTGACGGTCAAAGGGCGATCGTTCACAGCAGAACGCAGTTCTCCCAAAATCCGATCCACTTTTTCTGGTGAGAGCAGCAATCCACCCCCAACATTTTTGCGATAGATTCTAGGTGCTGGACAGCCCATGTTCAAGTCAACTCCAGCGATATTATAGTTGCAGAGTTCCTTTGCTGTTCTTACTAAGTCTGGAATGCTTTCGCCAATCATTTGAGCAAAAACGGGGCGACCCGTGTCGTTTTCGGTGATTGCTGCCAGAATGCTACGATTTAGCCGTGAGGTATCATTCACGCGGAAATACTCGGTGAAGAAGTAGTCAGGGCTGCCGTAGTGGGCAATGACTTTCATAAACCAGAGGTTTGTGACATCCTGCATGGGCGCAAGAGCCATGAGGGGTAGGTCTGGATGCCGCGATTGAGGGAGCGATACCTGGGACATAGAGATTTTAGCGATCGACAAAACATCACTCTATCAAAAAAGCCATATTTAATGCTTCTTTGCAATCAGGTTAAGCGTTGTTAGGGGACTTGTAAAAAATAAATTATTCCAAATTATTTGTAGATTTGTAGGGGCACAACGCCTTGCTGCCCCTACGATGGGATGTTTCTAATTATTTTACCTGAACAGTATACAAGTACGTCCCATTGGTAGAAGATAAATTGTGCGATCGCGGCTGATAATCTAATTTATAATGGCATACAGCCAAATAATATTTTGAATTTTAAAATATATGCAAATATTTATACAAAAAGTTTTAGTGGATGATTCGTCTGTGTTATTTGATCTTGTAAATGCTCATGTTTTAACTTCTGCATCTCTTCTTTAAAATTTTTCTGAACGATTTTGACGATTAAAGCTTCCAAATCTGCGACTGTCAAACCACTTAGAAGCTGATCTGATGAAGCTTGGAAGTTTTGCATAGAAAATATTTCTGCATCTTGCTGTATTAGCGTGACTGATGGTTTATTCTTTAGCTCAGAGGAATTTAATAATTCACGTTTAATCATATTTTCAGTTATTTTAGGATTTTTTTGATTCCAATTTGACACAATTTCAAAATAACCCGCGGCATCTTCTAAACAATACTCAAACATATTTAATAAAATATCTATCCAACCGCTTTTTCGTAAAAATACTTTTCTGGGATTCTTACGAAAATAACTACCGCCAATCTTTTTATTTACTTTAATTTCAAGGTGTTCAAACAAACCATTTAAACCTTTATAGCCATATAATTGTGAATAATCTCTAAAATCAAATAACTTTATTTCATTAACGTTTGAATGTATGGCTAGAGCTTTTGATCTATTTCTCAACGTTATCAGATCACTATCTTTTATATTGAAGCCAATAAATATTTTATTTTTAAATCTTTCAATATCTTTTATGATTTCCTCAACAAGTTGATTTTCCTCAGATTCAAATTCTAAAAACTTAATTTTTATATATTGTTGCTTACTTGTTTTGAGAAGCCGAGTAATGGTGTATCCATATATTTTTTGTACTGCTTTTCCCTGTACCTGTAAATAATCCGGCCAAAATTCTAAGTCAAGAAAAACCAAATCATAGATAGAACCATTAGAAAAGTTATTGATAAATTGCCCATCAATCTTGACCTCTATCTTATACATAAAATACTTTGGGGATTATTTACATATTAAAAATATACAAAAAAATAATTACAATCAAAACAGGATATACACGTATTGAACCGCTAACCTTTCTGCGTTCATCTGCGTGCATATCCGGTTAAAAATCAGATTTTTCTACCTACAAAACCCAGCTTTAATCCACTAACCCGATAGCACCTTTCCTCAACCCTCCACAGTCAATCTATTAAACGCCATATTTTCCATAAAATGTATCGCGCTTTGTCCTGGCTTGTAAATAAATCAAGTTTTGAACTCGTAAACTAACTTTTGTGACTTGTAAAGCAGCTTTTGCGACTTGTAAAGCAGCTTTTGTGACTCGTAAACTAACTTTTGTGACTTGTAAAGCAGCTTTTGCGACTCGTAAAATTGTTATTGTCAATGAATTTCAGCAAATTTACCCGCATTTATCCTGTCTCCTAAGTTTTCTTCAATAAAAAAACGCAAATATACGCATTGCAACGTTATTTTCAGCGTTTGTATACGTATATTTGCGATAAAATTAAAAACAATTCCAGCTTTAATGCACTAACGCGATCGCACTTTTCCTCAAGTCTCCACATTCCCCACGCTTCCAAATAAAAATATCACCCTTCGTCCTAGCTACAAAAATCAAGTTTTGCAACTTGTAAACTAACTTTTGCGACACCAAAACCAGCTTTTGCGACTCGTAAACTAACTTTTGCGACTCCAAAACCAGCTTTTGTCAAAGAATTTCAGCAAATCTACTCCCATTTTTCCTGCTTGCTAAGTTCTCTTCAATAAAAAAACGCAAATATACGCATTCCGACGCAATTTCAGCGTTTCTATACGTATAAATGCGATAAAAGTAGAAACAATTCCAGCTTTATTTAATGAGCGTTGCTAAATCTAGGGATGAATATCTCACGCAAAGGAAAATTCAAGAAAATTATCCCGCATTTATGCAATATCATTTAATGCACTAACGCGATCGCACGTTTCGTCAACGCTTCAGCAGTCAATCCATTAAACGCCATCAACTCGCCAGCACTCGCGGTAGTCTCCCCACGTTTCCAAGCAAAGGTGTCGCGCTTGGCTGTACTCCGTAACAGAATTGGTTCTAGCATCCCCGCCGCACCACCAGTAACAGCAATTAGCGCATCGCCATCAAATAATTTGGCAAATTTCGCATCATCCAAGAAACCGCCTTCGGGTTCAGAACAGGTATCCCACGCAGTATCATGGCTACGGTACAATTGCCGAGGATTAATCACAGTAACTATCTTCACGCCAATACCTTCAGTTTCTAAGAAAGCAGCAGCTTCAAATACTGGCATTAATGTTAAATCGCCAATCACAGCAAATACAACTTGTCTATCACCAGCAACTTCATGTAATAGCACCGCACCATCGCGCAGCCCTTGACGAGTTTGTTCTAAAGTTGTGCGAATTGGCAATGGTGATTTACTAGCTGTAATCACAACTCCCTTATTCTTAGTTTTCAACGCCCAATCATAACAAGCTTGAATACTATTAGCATCAGGGGGAAATAATGGGAAAATATTTCCATTTCGCATCAACGAAGCAAAGTAAGCTTCAATTTCTGGACGTTGGTGAGTCCAACCGTTGCGCCCTTGCTCTAATGCACCAGCTGTGAATAAAGTAATAGTCGAAGGAGTTTGACGACGCAATTCTGCCATTGCTTGGGTTACAGTTTGCCAAATTGGTAATCCGTTGATGGCAAAAGATTCGTAGGAACACCACAAAGTTCTCGCACCCATTAACGCTAAACCCGCAGCTAAACCGGCACAAGCATCTTCACTCAGTGGTTCATAAACTTGTCCATTTGGTGCTTGATTATATAAATCGTCGGTTGTGGGGTGGATAATCTTTAATGCTTGGTTGATGTTGGCAATTCCTGATGCTTCGTTACCGTCGGCGTTAGTGACGAGGAAATCCCGATCTTTATTTCCAACTATTCCTACTAATCGTCCCATTGCGGTTGTGGAAACTTTGGCTTCGCCTCCAACTGCATATTCTTCTAAAGGTAATTCGCCTAAATCTGGTAATGGAAATTCAAATTCTGTCACCACAGTTTTTGCTGCTGGGCCTCCGCCAGCGCGTTCTGCATTTGTTCTGACTAATTGCCAAGCATCCGCAGATAAAGCACGGGTTTGCAATGCACTGATAATATGGGGTGCATCCAGCGTATCTTTAGGATAAAGGTTGTGAGATTTTGCCCCCCGCGCGTGGACTCCTGCACCTTTAAGTTGTTTAATAATGAAGACGGTAAGCTTACCACCCAATGCCGATCGCGCTGCTTTATCTACACCCGAAAGTACTGCTTGAGTGAATGCTAGGCGTTTCTCAAAAGAAAAGGCGGTACTATCAACGTAATCCCCTGGTTGATCTCGATCGTCGAAATCCTTGGCATCCACTAACACGACTTCATCAAAACCGTTACCTTGCCAATATGCTTGCATCTGTTCGTTGGTTTTGAGAGAAACCATGCTGTGATGTTCTTGGCTGTAACCATTCCACACCAGCACCGGTAAGAAGTTGGTGACAGCAGGATAAGCTGTATGGAAATGTGCGATCGCACTTACAATATAAGGCTCACCCAATCCACCATCACCAACTGTGAAGGGAAATAATTTATCTTTGTGCAACAGTGCAGCCGCCATTGCAAAGTGTTGCCCTTGTCCTAATGGCCCAGCCGGTGCGAGAATACCGGGGATGTAACCAGAAAGATGTCCTAATAATCCATGCTTTTCTCGGAAGCGATCGCGCAATTGTTGGACTGTAAAAATTCCCATATCCTCTAGCGAACGATCCAAGAACATGGCACTATAAAATCCAGGGGCGTGGTGTCCGACTTCGGTAATAATGTTCTTGTATCCCAGCATGACAAGAGATGCATAAGCTTCTGCTTGGCTGGCGAATCCGCCGGGATGCCCAGAAGCCTTACTACCAGTAACTTGTAAAGTCAGGTAGCGCAGGGCATCGGCAGCAAGTAAAGTTTGATATACAGCTGCTTTGTCTGTGGTCGATGCGATCGCTATTTTGCCCAACTCTACAGCAGGTGTTGCACCATAAGTTTCAAAATCTGGTAACGCTTCACCAAAATATTGAATTCCTTCAGAAAAATCGGGAAGCGCTGAAGATGCCTTTGGAGAGATTGCAGTCATGCTGAGTACCTTTTGACGATGAGGTGAAACTGTAGATGCTCGTTGAATTTAACAAAAATTTTACATCTTCGAGGTTGTAACAGTTTATTGCTTTTTTGCAACGTTAGAATAAGTACTTTAAATGGTTACTCAACCAAAATTCCAGTTAGTTGAAGTTGCAAAAAAATATTAACTAGGAAAAAAAATTTATGAAATTCCCAAATGGTCCTCAAACTCCAGCAGTTTTACAGATGATCCGCTGGATTGCTAATCCAATGTCATTTATGGAGGCTTGTGCCAAAAGCTATGGCGAGATTTTTACTCTCAGATTAGACAAAAATCTTCCTCCTTTGGTGATTGTCAGCAACCCCCAAGCGCAACAGCAAATTTTGACAAATGATACCAAGGAATTAGAAGCCCCTGGCGATCTGAATCAGGTGTTTGAACCTTTACTGGGCAAGCATTCTGTGATTAGCATTAGCGGCGCAGAACACCAGCGTCAACGCCAGTTGTTAATGCCTCCCTTTCACGGCGAAAGAATGCGGAATTATAGCCAGGTAATTACCGATGTCACCAAGCAAGTTATCAGCCAATACCAGATAGACAAGCCCTTTAATATTCGGTCTGCTACTCAAGCTATTACTCTGCGGGTGATTATGCAAGCTGTATTTGGTCTACATGAAGGGCCTCGCGCCGAAAAACTACAGCAATTTTTGGGCGATCTTTTAGAAAAGGCCAGTTCTCGGTTAAGTGTGGCTTTGCTTTATTTTCCAGCTTTGCAAAGGGATTTTGGGCCGATTAACTTCTGGGGAAAACAGATGCACCTTCAGCAAGAAGCTGACCAACTCATCTATGAGGAAATTCGGGAACGTCGAGAACAAGCAGATTCATCAGGCACAGATATTCTTAGCTTACTCATGGCTGCTAGGGATGAAGCAGGTCAACCCATGACCGATCAAGAATTGCGCGATGAATTAATAACTCTGTTAGTCGCTGGTCACGAAACCACCGCGACAGCCTTAGCATGGGCATTATACTGGATTCACAAAATACCATCAGTGCGCCAAAAGCTACTGCAAGAATTAGATAGCTTGGGTGATAACCCAGACCCCGGCACCGTTTTCAAGTTACCCTATCTCAACGCTGTTTGTTCCGAGACATTGCGGATTTATCCAGTAGGTATGCTAACTTTTCCCAGAAAAGTAAGAACCCCGATATCGCTGGGCGGTTACGAACTAGAACCGGGTACAGTCTTACTTGGTTCTATTTATTTGACCCACCAGCGAGAAGATATTTACCCAGAACCTAAACAGTTTAAGCCAGAACGCTTTTTAGAACGGCAATTTTCTCCTTATGAATATTTGCCCTTTGGGGGTGGTGCAAGGCGTTGTATTGGTCTAGCATTTGCCCAGTTGGAAATGAAGCTAGCACTCGCCAAAATCCTTTCCAGCCGAGAATTAGAACTAGTTGACAATGGTGAAGTGCGCCCTAAACGCCGTGGTTTGGTGACAGGCCCAGATCGTCCCATCCAGATGGTTGTCACGAGTCAACGTCAGGTGAAATCTCCCATCCTAGAGACAAGCACTGTTTGATGTTGACGGGTTTGATGGTTGCGTTCAGCAAATCTTCAACTTTCATCTATACATTTAGATAGATTTTCAATACTTCCATATAATCCCTCATAGTCCTTTTTTAAAGATGTCTATGGGGGTATTTTAATATATTGCAACTTTTGTAAAAAATAAGTTTTCACATTTTCGACTAACCCTAACTGATAAACATCCATTACATCTAATCCATCGTGTCATTACCATTGTCTCTAGCAGTCGTGTAATATATTTGTTACCAAAAAGGCAAAACTTAAAAGACAAACAATACTTTTTATTTAATTACTCAATCCTCCGAGTTGAATATATCGCAATGTAGATTCGCTCCTTAGGATCTAGCCTTTACAGTAAATAGTAAGAGGACATTTAGGAGATTACTAATTCATGTCTGATGAGCATCGGTTGGAGGAAAAATTTCTATCCCAGGAAGCTGAAAGGAGAATATCCGAAAAGCTAGATGAAGCAGAACAAATAGAAATAGATGTACAAACCGATCTTTTGAAAATAGTTCAGGGACAGGCAGATGGAGTTTCGGTTGCAGGTCAAGGATTAGTGATCCAAAAAGACATTCGCGTACAGGAAATAAGACTGCAAACAGATAGTATTGCCATCAATCCTTTAAGCGCTCTTTTCGGTCAAATAGAACTAAATGAGCCAGTAAATGCCATAGTTCGCATTATACTCACAGAAGTAGATATAAACCGCACTTTGACATCAGATTTTGTTCACAGCCGGATGCAAAATTTTGAGTTGAATGTAGATGGTGAGATTGTGAGTTTTGAGCCGCAACAAATTCAAGTATTTTTACCTGGTGATGGCAAAATAGAATGTCGGGGAAAGGTGCTGTTAAAAGAAATGGGAAATACTCGTCCTTTAGCTTACACTGCGGTGCTTCGCCCACGCACTCATTCACAACCAGCAATGTTGGAAAGTTTTAACTGCACTGACGGAAAGGGTATTTCAATAGAATTAGTTACAGCATTAATGCAGAAAGCCAAAGAACTGATGAACATGCCATTTTTTAAATGGGAGGATATGGCGTTTTCTATTAAAGATATAGAAGTTGAAATCGGTAGTTTGACACTTATGGTAGAAGCTAAAGTAAAGCAAATACCCTCATCAATTACTGAACTATCTCCTTAGTAGTATTTTCCCTAGTTAAAGATAATTTTTGTAACTAGGGAGTGATGTAAATTTATTAAAACTTTTATAAGCTTTTGAAAGCTACTTATTTAAAAATAAGAACTATGCAAGAGTATGATGTTGTGCTTATCGGTGCTGGACACAATGGCCTAGTTTGTGCAGCTTATTTGCTGAAAGCTGGCTATAGTGTCCTGTTACTAGAAAAGCGTTCTGTTCCTGGTGGTGCAGCAACAACTGAAGAATGTTTACCCCAAGAAGCTCCTGGATTTAAATTTAACTTGTGTGCTATTGACCATGAATTTATTCACTTGGGGCCAGTTGTTGAAGAATTAGAACTAGAAAAATACGGCTTGCACTACCTGGAGTGCGATCCTGTTGTTTTCTGTCCTCATCCTGATGGCAAGTATTTCTTAGGACATAAGTCGGTGGAAAAGACTTGTGCAGAAATCGCCCGTTACAATGAACGTGATGCCAAAAAATATGCCGAATTTGTAGACTTTTGGCAGCGATCGCTAGGTGCAATGATTCCTATGTTTAATGCACCGCCAAAGTCAATTATAGACATCCTTGGTAACTACGACATCACAAAACTGAAAGATTTATTTTCGGTTATTGGTTCCCCAAACAAAACGCTGGACTTTATTCGCACCATGTTAACCAGCGCGGAGGATTTACTTAACGAGTGGTTTGATGAGGAATTTCTGAAAGCGCCACTAGCAAGACTAGCATCAGAACTTGGTGCGCCACCATCACAAAAAACCCTTGCCATTGGTGCAATCATGATGGCAATGCGTCATAACCCTGGTATGGCTAGACCTCGCGGTGGAACTGGTGCACTTGTGCAAGCTTTGGTGAATTTAGTCACAAGTAAAGGTGGCGTTATTCTCACAGATCAGCATGTTGAAAAAGTTTTAATTGATGATGGAAAAGCTGTCGGTGTGCGGGTTGCTGGTGGTAAAGAATATCGCGCTAAATACGGGGTTATTTCTAATATTGATGCCAAGCGGTTGTTCTTACAAATGACTGATAAAAGCGATGTTGATGGAGCCGACCCAAATTTATGGGAAAGATTAGAACGCCGCATTGTTAACAACAACGAAACTATCCTCAAGATAGATTTGGCTTTAGACGAACCACTGCGCTTTCCATACCACGCCCACAAAGATGAATATCTCGTTGGTTCTATCTTGATTGCCGATTCGGTGGCTCATGTAGAAGAGGCTCATAGTAAATGTACCTTGGGACAGATTCCTGATGCTGACCCATCAATGTATGTGGTGATGCCTAGCTACTTAGACCCCACATTAGCACCACCAGGCAAGCATACTGTATGGATTGAGTATTTTGCCCCTTATCAAATTGCGGGTGCAGAAGGCACTGGTTTAAAAGGTACTGGTTGGACAGATGAATTGAAAAACAAAGTTGCAGACAGGGTAATTGATAAATTGGCAGACTATGCACCGAATGTCAAAAATGCAACTATCGCCCGTCGTGTAGAAAGTCCAGCAGAACTAGGAGAAAGATTAGGTGCGTACAAAGGAAATTATTACCATGTTGATATGACCCTAGATCAGATGGTATTCTTCCGTCCCTTACCAGAAATAGCAAACTACAAAACGCCAATTGAGAATCTATTTTTGACTGGTGCGGGAACTCATCCAGGTGGTTCGATTTCTGGAATGCCAGGACGAAATTGTGCCCGTGCATTTTTACAGGCAAAGCATCCCATTAGCCAAACTTTGAAGGATGCACGCGATTCGATTAAGTCAACTGTAGAGTCGGTTTTCGGCATTATTTAGGCATTGCAAAAATAGACCCTATTATCATTTGTCTTATACCTT
Source organism: Nostoc sp. ChiQUE02 (assembly GCF_034531305.2). NCBI lineage: Bacteria > Bacillati > Cyanobacteriota > Cyanophyceae > Nostocales > Nostocaceae > Nostoc > Nostoc sp. ChiQUE02. Next base: position 86,655 of record NZ_JAVRBN020000007.1, on the reverse strand, counting down.
TATGTCTTTGTGCTGAAGATTATGATTTTGGATTGCAAAGACATGAAGGTATTATTTAAAACATCCTCTTATAGAAATTAAATAGCTTTATGTCATCCGCTGTTGTCAATAATTAAATAGCAGTCCATCCTTGTTAAAAGCGACTTAACAGCGACATCTTGTAAATGTATTAGACACTATTGCCAAAATAAACAAAAGCCAGCAGCGGGATTTGAACTCGCGACCTTCCGATTACAAGTCGGATGCACTACCACTGTGCTATGCTGGCAAGTTTAGCGATTACTCTCAAAGAGCAACCACAATTTCTTATTGTACCATAATCTATTTATTTGTCTAGCTGCGATCGCTAAAAAATATCTCCCTCTGACTAATTAGGCTAGAAAACCGGAGAGAGATTTTGGCAATATCGCTGATTTGGTGCGCCTAGATGGTTGAGTTGGCGTTGCAATTGTGATGAAACAGAAAAAAATCAGCGATCGTAATCACTGATAAAGTTGATAAATTAATATTTATAGCAAAAATTCATAGCAAAAACTAACTCAAATCCTGGGCTGGACACAAAAATATCTGGTACAGTTCTAAAACTGTATTTTTTTGATCCGGCTGGTAAAGCAACAGAAATATATAATTGTTCTTTACACATCGGAAGCATGGCAGCGTTGATCGGACGAGATTTATTAAGTCTGGCGGACATCAGTCCAACGGAACTTCAAGAACTCCTGCAATTGGCAACTCAACTTAAATCACAACAGTTGAAGTTGCAGTGTAACAAAGTTTTGGGGTTGTTGTTCTCCAAGGCTTCAACTCGCACGCGGGTAAGTTTTACTGTGGCGATGTACCAACTGGGTGGACAGGTAATTGATCTCAATCCCAACGTCACTCAAGTTAGTCGTGGAGAACCTTTGCAGGATACGGCGCGGGTGTTAGATCGATATTTAGATATTTTGGCAATTCGCACTTTTGCACAACAGGATCTGGAAACTTTTGCTCACTATGCCAAGATTCCAGTGATTAATGCGCTGACTGATGCAGAACATCCTTGTCAGGTATTAGCGGATTTATTGACGATTCAAGAAGGCTTTGGCACTCTTGCTGGGTTAACTTTAACCTATGTAGGTGATGGGAATAATGTAGCTAATTCTCTGATGTTAGGCTGTGCTTTGGTGGGAATGAATGTCAGAATTGCTACTCCTAGCGGCTATGAGCCAAATCCTAAGGTTGTAGAGCAAGCAAGAGCGATCGCTAATCACAAAACTGAAGTCCTCCTCACTCACGATCCAGAATTAGCAGCTAAGGGTTCTGCTGTACTTTACACTGATGTTTGGGCAAGTATGGGGCAAGAAGCAGAAGCAGACAACCGTCTGCCAATTTTCCAGCCTTACCAAATTTCAGAGCAGCTATTAAGCCTTGCTGACCCAGAGGCAATTGTTTTACACTGCTTACCAGCCCATCGTGGTGAAGAAATTACTGAAGCAGTTATTGAAGGTTCCCAATCACGAGTTTGGGAACAGGCAGAAAATCGCTTGCACGCCCAAAAGGCTTTGCTTGCCAGTATCTTAGCGGCAGAATGAAAGAAGTTAGGAGACCCGATTAATCGTGTCTGTACAAAAGCTAAGAGTCAGAATGGCGAGTCTGCGGCTGGCTCTTAACTACTTAATTTGTAAAATATCAAGAATGAATGGCTAAAAGAAAAGAAAATATTCTTGCTTTTGCCTTTCATATTTTTACTTTTCTCTTGTTATGGGGAGTTTTTTGTAGTACTAATGTTCTAGAGACATTTATAATTACTTCCCGCAAATTTATGGAACGTCTAACAGAAGCTCAACAAGAACTTTACGAATGGTTGGCAGAATACATCAGATCGCACCAGCATTCGCCTTCAATTCGGCAAATGATGCAAGCGATGAACTTGAAGTCACCAGCGCCAATTCAAAGCCGTTTAGAACATTTACGCACAAAAGGATATATCGAATGGACTGAAGGACAAGCGCGAACGATTCGGATTTTGCGTCCTGTTAAGCAAGGTGTACCAATTTTGGGGACGATCGCTGCTGGTGGTTTAATAGAACCGTTTACTGATGCTGTAGATCATTTAGACTTTTCTAATTTCGATTTACCTCCCCAAACCTACGCTTTGCGCGTAGCTGGCGATAGCATGATTGAAGATTTAATTACTGATGGTGATGTGGTATTTCTGCGTCCAGTAGCAGAACCAAATCATTTAAAAAATGGCACCATTGTCGCCGCTAGAGTAGATGGATTTGGTACTACATTAAAACGTTTTTATCGCCAAGGCGATCGCGTTACCCTCAAACCAGCAAATCCTAAGTACAATCCCATTGAAGTCAGCGCTATGCAAGTGCAGGTGCAAGGTTCACTCATTGGTGTTTGGCGTGGTTACAACTGAGTAATGGGGAATGGGGAATGGGAACTGGGAAAGATAAGTATCAATGACTAATGCCCAATGCCCAATAATTAGGGTTCATGACTACCTTTGTGCTTAACATATGTACCTGACGCAAAATTCAGTGCAGCAACTGCCCACTTTCCGATTAAAATTGCCATTTGCAAGGGAAAGTAAGGGCAGTTATCACACTTCGCAACCATTACCAGGATGCCCAAGAATGCATCCATCTCTGCAATTGCGGCAATATCAGCGCCAAGCGATCGCTAGCTGGTTTACCAACAATGGCAGAGGGACGCTGAAAATGGCTACTGGTAGTGGTAAAACTATTACTGCATTAGCGATCGCCTGTGAACTCTACCAACAGATTAATTTACAAGTCTTGTTGGTAGTGTGTCCCTATCGTCATCTCGTCACCCAATGGGCGCGAGAATGTGAAAAATTTAATTTGCAACCCATTTTAGCTTTTGAGAATTTACGCACTTGGCAAAGTCAACTTTCTACCCAAATTTATAATCTGCGTTCTGGTTCTCAACGATTTGTCACTGTAATTACTACGAACTCCACTTTAATTGGAGATGGGTTTCAGTCTCAACTCAAATATTTTCCCGCCAAAACTTTAATTATTGGGGATGAAGCGCATAATTTAGGCGCACCCAAGTTAGAAGAAAGTTTACCGCGCAACGTTGGGTTGAGACTAGCTTTATCTGCCACACCGGAGAGATATTTTGATGATTTTGGTACGCAATCTTTATTTGATTATTTTGGGCCAGTTCTCCAGCCAGAGTTTACTTTGAGGGATGCGATCGCTCAAGGTGCTTTGGTACATTATCTGTATTATCCGGTGCTGGTGGAGTTAACTGAAGCAGAAAGTATTGCTTATTTAAAGCTAACTAAAAGAATTGGGCGATCGCTACTATATAGAGAACGAGAAAATGGACAAACAGGAAACTTTGAAGACAATGAAGATTTAAAGCCGTTGTTGATGCAAAGGGCAAGGTTGATTGGTGCGGCGGAAAATAAATTAAATGCTTTACGGGATTTAATGGCAACTCGCCGCGAAACTACTCACACTCTTTTTTATTGTAGTGATGGTTCTCAAGAGGCGGGACAACGTTCATCGTTACGCCAACTCAAAGCTGTTGCTAAAATCCTGGGGGTGGATTTAGGGTATAAAGTCAGTACCTATACAGCACAAACAACTTTACAAGAAAGGGAAATTTTACGGCATCAATTTGAAAGTGGAGAGTTGCAAGGTTTAGTCGCAATTCGTTGTTTAGATGAAGGTGTCGATATTCCAGCAATTCAAACTGCGGTGATTCTATCAAGTTCTGGTAATCCCCGCCAATTTATCCAAAGACGGGGGCGAGTTTTACGTCCTCATCCGGCTAAAGAACGCGCGACAATATTTGACATGATTGTTTTACCACCAGATTTAGATAGAGAAACTATAGAAGTTGAGCGCAATCTGTTAAAAAAGGAATTACGGCGCTTTGTGGAGTTTGCTGATTTAGCTGATAACGCTGGGGAAGCAAGAATGAAGTTACTTGATTTACAAAAGCGATATGGTTTATTAGATATTTGATGAGCAATTGTAAAATTTTTTGAGTTTTGAAAAAAGAAGCATTAAGTATGAAATAATAAAATTATGAAGTTGATAATAATGGGATGTAAGTCAAAATTTTAAAGTTACTTACATTCCATTATTATCTAGGTTAGTTAAAATATATAATAACGGAAAACAATTAAATAATAAAGCATTTTTTAAATAAAATTAGCATTTTAAAGATAACGCAAACAGTGGCTTTACGGAGGCTATTTTAGCACTAGAAAAAGTTAAAATATAGGAAAAGTTTATTTCAAAATCCGATATGTTACAAGAGGCAAATATCGATGATGTGCAGGAGCCAATAACCAGCGCTCCGCCGGAGGTGCGGCGAATTATTGAGCGGGTATGGAAGCTGGAAAAAGGCAGGCTAGATAAAAAGATTAACAGCCATATAAATGATAATATTTTGGACATTATTAAGGAAGAGGTGCGATGAAGCTGACTTCAATCAAGCTATGCAACTTTCGCTCCTTTTATGGTACTACACCAGATATGATCATCGCTGGGGGAGAGGCTCAGAATACAACGATTATTCATGGCAATAATGGCTCTGGAAAAACCAGTTTACTAAATGCCTTTACTTGGGTATTATATGAGAAATTTAGTGCAGCATTTGCGTCGATAGACCAGTTAGTTAATAAGCGTGCGATCGCAGAAACTCAAAAAGGTCAAGCTGTAGAATGTTGGGTAGAAATAGGTTGGGAACATGAAGGTAAACGCTATCGAGTTAAACGCGCCTGTCGGGGTTATAAAAACGAAGGTGATTTTGACACTGGCAAAACTCAATTAACCATGTGGGTTGGTGCAGATGATGGCAAATGGAATATACCAACTCAGCAACCAGACGATATAATTAATCAAATTTTACCCGCTACTTTACATCAATATTTTTTCTTTGACGGCGAACGAATTGAAGAAATAGTCCGTTCTGACAAAAAAGCTGAAATTGCCGAAGCTACAAAAATTTTCTTGGGTGTGGAAGTAATCAACCGTTCCATCAGACATTTAGGAGATGCTAAAAAAACTCTAGAAAATGAGTTAAAAGCGATTGGTGATTCTGAAACTAAACAGTTATTACGACAGCAAGAAAAGATAGAACGAGAACGTGAACGCATTACCAAACGCCAAACTGAAATTAAAGAAGAGTTAGAATATCAACAAACTTTTAAAAAAGAGACAAGTAACCGTTTGCGAGAATTGAGTGCTGCTAAGGAATTGCAAGAAAGATGGCAGGATTTAGAATCGCAGAAGACGGCGAATCAAGAAGAATATAAAAAAACTAAGGAAGCGCTAAAAAAAGTTATTTCGGCGCGGGGTTATACCGTCTTACTTTCAGAAACTACATCCCAGTTTCGAGAGATTATCAATGATTTAAAGCAGCGAGGCGAGTTAACATCAGGGATTTCGCGGGAATTTGTGAATGATTTACTCAATTCTCAGCGCTGTATTTGTGGCGCAGAATTACACGAGGGTAATCATTCTCATATTCATGTGAGTACTTGGTTAAATAAAGCAGGTTCATCGGCGGTAGAAGAAACTGCAATTCGGATGCTAGCACAAGTAGATGAAATTGATAAGCAAGCAATAGGTTTTTGGGAAGAAGTTGATAGAGAACAAGCCAGAATTAATCAGTTAAGGCAAAGCATATCTCAAATTGAAGGCGATTTAGACAATATTCAAGAACGGTTGCGAAAAGATGCTAATGAAGAAATTAGCAGTTTACAAAAACGCTTAGATGAAATTGAAAGTAAAATTGATGAATTAAATCGAGAACAGGGTGCAAATCAGCAGCAAATTGCTCAACTCACAACTGAAATTGAAGGTTTAAACAAACAAATCGCCAAGCAAAAGTTGAATGAAGATAAGCAAACCTTAGCACAGCGACGAATTAACGCCACTCAAGATGCAATCGAACGGCTAACGGAAGTTAGAAATCGTCAAGAACAACAATTTCGCCTGCAACTAGAAAAGCGAGTACAAGAAATATTTACTGAGATTTCTGTGACTCCATACATTCCTAAAATTAGCGATAAATATGAACTGACATTAGTAGAAAATACTACAGGTGTGGAAGCGCCAGTTGCAGCTTCTACTGGGGAAAATCAAATTCTCAGTTTATCTTTTATAGCCAGCATCATTGACAAAGTACGGGAATGGAGTGAAAAGCGTAAAATGATGATGATTCCCGATAGTAGTACTTTCCCAATTGTCATGGATTCGCCGTTTGGTAGTTTGGATGAGAATTCGCGGCGACATATTGCGAAGACAATTCCCCAATTAGCGAATCAGTTGATAGTTTTAGTTACTAAGACTCAGTGGCGGGGTGAAGTGGAAGCAGAAATGACAAATAGAATTGGTAGAGAATATGTGCTTACGTATTATTCCTCTAAGCCGGATTGCGAACAAGATTATATTGAGTTGGGTGGGGAAAGATATCCTTTGGTGAAACAAAGTCCGAATGAGTTTGAGTATACGGAAATTATCGCAGTTGAACGGAATGGGTAATTACTCAAGCAGAGACGCAGAGGCGCGGAGGTTTTTTAGTTACAGTTGAGAAAAGGAATGAGGTGATGGTGGCGAATCCAGACAGAAATTATATGTCTCCACAGGAATATCTGAAATGGGAAGAAGGCCAAGAAATTAAATACGAATATATTGATGGTGAAGTTTTCGCCATGACTGGGGGTACTATTCCTCACAATAGTATTGCTTTAAATTTGGCTTCAGCATTAAAAAGCCACTGTCGAGGAGGTTCATATCGTGTCAATATGGCAGGTGCAAAAGTAGGTGTATCTGAAAATGGGGCTTTTCATTATCCTGATGTTGTGGTGAGTTGCGATGAACGAGATAAACAAGCTATTCAATTTCTCCAATATCCTTGTTTAATTGTTGAAGTTCTATCCCCAAGTACGGAAGCTTATGATAGAGGCGGGAAATTTAGGCGGTATCGTCGCATTCAGACTTTGCAAGAATACGTCCTAATTGATGCCGAAAAGATTAGTTTAGATTGCTTTAATATAAATGACAAAGGGATTTGGGAGTTACATCCTTTTGAAGAGGGGGATGAAGTTCATTTAACCAGTGTTGATTTTCACTTTCCTATTTCTTTCGTTTATGAGGATATTCAATTGTAAATTTAAATTTCACGCAGAGGCGCAGAGAGAAGAGAAGATATGAGTATTAAAACTGAAGCAACTATTGAAGATTTGTACGAATTACCAGACAATTGTAAGGCAGAGATTGTCAATGGAAAATTGGTGCTGATGTCTCCAACTGGATTTTTCCCAGGACGTGCAGGTGGTGAAATTTATGCAAGTTTACGGGATTATGAACGTCTGACAAAAAGCGGCTATGCTTTACCTGATAATGTCGGTTTTATTGTCAATCTCCCTCATCGTCGTTCTTTAAGTCCTGATGCCGCATTTTATACTGGCAAACCTACAGGTGGGAAGTTTCTTAATGGTGCGCCTGTGTTTGCTGCTGAGGTAAGAAGTGAAAATGATTATGGTGAGACAGCAGAGAAAGATATGGCTAGCAAACGCCGTGATTATTTTGCGGCTGGTACTTTGGTAGTTTGGGATGTGGATGTACTTAAAGAGGAAGTTATCAGAGTATATCGTGCTGGTAATCCTGAAGAACCCCAAATTTATCGCCGTGGTGAGGTGGTGGAAGCTGAACCTGCGTTACCAGGATGGAGTATGTTGGTGGATAATTTGTTTGTTTAGCGATCGCCCACCTACTATCATAAAATCATACCTTGGCAATTGCGTAAACCTAGCGATCGCCCACATACTATCATAAAATCATACCTTGGCAATTGCGTAAACCTAGCGATCGCTTTTCGCTGTCGGTTAAGATGGCAACAATGTAAATATTAATATCATGGCTGAAACTGGCAGAATCAGGGTTGCTAAAGATAAGGCTGAGTTGGTGAAAGGTTTAACATCTTCAGATGGTGGAACAGGGCCTTTTAATACTTTTGCTGATGTGATTGTATTTGCAGCAGCTTTGGGTGCAAAGCATAAAAAACGGGTGGCTTTGGGAGAGATTTCTAAAAGGGAACCATCGCCAATCAGGATAGAGTATTTTGCCTCAATGGGAAATGATATTTTAATAAAATTATTAGCAATTAATGAAACTAAAGATATAAAAACACTATCTATTAATGAAGAAGAATATGAAAGACAACGCAATCATATATTTGAAGAGTACGCTAATGGTGGATTGGAAATATTGCAAAATGAATTGCGTGGGTCAGTAGATTATTCAGAGCGAATTTTATTATTTCTCAGTTATGAACGAACTACTAGGGAGAAACAAGATGAGGAATTTGATCTGACCAAATTCCTCTCTTGATTTTTAAGTGGTACTTGTAAGTAATGATTTACATCCACCCTAGCCTGATTTTTACTGTCTTGACTGCATCTGCTATAGGAGTTGGTTTATTTAAAATTTCGTAGTCACCACTAGCTGATTTCCTCACTAGATTAGTTTCCCAAAGACTGTTCTTTCGTGACCAGTCTAGCTGTGCTAGCTGTGAAATTTTTTGTTCATCAAAATAATTATTATCCTTGTTATAAATGGAGTATAGCAATCGCCCTAATACTTCGAGTCCAGCACTTACCCCTAACACAGAAGATTCCCTAAAAGCACCTGATTGATGAGGAGTAAGCTTGTCAATAGGTGTTTCAGAAATATCTTTTGTGTCTTTACATTCTGAGAAAAACTTATTTAAACACTTTGCTAAAGCTTCTGACAGTTGTTCAACATCATACCCTTTAAGTTCATCTTTTGTATTATCAGCAAATACACAACTGACAAAACGGGCTATAAAATTAGTTGTATAAATTAGTTTTTGACTAGCATTTTTACCAATTTTATTTGTTTTTTCATTAAACATTCCTACTTGTTCTATTAAGTTTTTAGTGATGCCAACCCTACCTTCAAACTCACCAAATGATAATAACAACGAATTATCTAGTTGTTTTGTTTGAGCCATATCTCGGAAGTCAGTTTGGCACTGGCGCTTGTCTCCCTCTAAAATCAGCGTAATAGCAAACTGGTCACGACCAATTAAGTGGCTTTCATTACTAAAAATCAATTCATGAATCGCCGTTTTACGGTGCTGTCCATCTGTAATATCTAGTTTAATTCCATTAGGAATAACGACTATACAAATTCCCCTACCTAATTCATGTATTTTTATATTTTGTTCATCAACATTAGCTGTAATTGTTCCTAAAACCCAGGGTTTGCCGGCTTGAGCGCGTTCAACAACATAGTCTTTTATTTCTTTAGCATGACCTTTGACCTCTGGACGGTTCTTACCCGAATCAGGATCATTTTTAGTAGAAGGTTTAGCTTGAAGAAGAGCGGGCAAATCTTTGGCAGGTACATTAATTTGCAGCATTTTCCGCTTTCCCTGATGAAAAATCAGCCCTGGATAGCATGACTCTATATGGTTTTCCGAAAAAAGCGGCGCAACTAAGGTAATAAAATTAGCTTTAATCTCTGGGGAAACATTATTGTTATTATCTTGGTTTGTTTGAGTCATACAGATACCTGTAAAGTGGTAGATTACACTATATGCTCTTATTATACTTAAACCCCAGTAATAACCACAATAAAAAGTCTTGAAAACTGTGTCAATTATAAAATAGGTGGAAGTCCTACAGCTTTTGGATCAACAAACTCGCCATCAAAACTTATAGTTTTATCTTCCACAGTTCTAGCATCCGCCAAAGCCTTACGAAGTTCAGCACGTTCCATCTGTTCCTGAATTCCACCCAGGATATAAACCAATAACTTCGCCGCTAAATCTCGTCCAGCAACCTGCACCCGCTTTTTATTTGGGTCATACAAAACCCCATACCAAAGAGATTGGGGATATTCCATACCACTAAAGCCGCCTTGCTGGTCAAACTTCCGCAGCTTCTTAAAAATATCTGCTAGGGAAAAACCTTTTTTAAATACCAAAATTCCTAAAGCTTGGGCTAATGCAACTTGAGCAACCGGACGGAAAAGCATATTTCCTTCACCTCCATCCTTCTCAAAGCTGAAGCGCCGTAAAGCTGGTGTATCTTCGTGTTCTAAAATTTTATAACTGGAAAGACTAGCTAAATTATCAAATAGCTTGCTAAATTCCTCAATCCCCTGCTCAAGTTCTTCATCCTCTGGACGCATGGGAATTAGACCTTTCTCCAAGGGTTTCCAGTGGGGGAACTTTTGAGCCAAATATCGCTCAGACATATCTTGTAGAGCTTGCAAAGTCGTCAAAACTGTAGAATTGGAGGCTACTGTTGCACTATTCCAATTGACGCGGGGATTACGTTCTTGTCGTTGTTCTAATAGTGGATGTGTAACTGCAATTTTTCTAGCAACGATCGCAAAACCATCATCCTCATTCAACTGTGTTAGTTGCCCTTTAGTCAACGGTGCAGCCATCAGGTTGACATGAACAAAAATCGATCTCACCCTCCGCCTTGCCTGGGTGCGAGTTTCCCCAGCCGCTACCGCACAGATAAACTCAATACCAATTTTTTCCTTGGGTAAATTTTGCAAGTAAGCAAGGTCTACTTGGTACTTTTCTATCAAATCATTGACTGTAATAAAACTGTCATCAGCACCTTTATCTTTTTTATAGCGCTGGAGTTTACGAGTTTTGATTAACTCCATCAACCCCTGAACCCCCATCAGTCGATGTTGTCCATCTAGTGCATAAATGGTTACATCATCCTCAGAAATATTTAGCAGACCTACCTTACCGTCTTTATCTAGGGGTATAAAATCAGTCGTAGACTTTGTGGCGCGTCCTTCGCTATCCCACTCAACAGCTTTGGGATTATCCACCCACGATTGATTAATCACCACCAGCACCGGCGGAAACTTATGGTTGTCTCTAGCCGCTAAATACTGGACTAGCGGTGCTTGACGTGACCAATCAAGGGGACGTTGCTGAATTTCATCAATACTATCTGCGTCAATCTCGACATTATCAGTTTCAGGATTGTACTTTTTCTGAAATAAAGGTAAACCAGAGGCGAAGTGAACCCGACCTGCGAACCATTCCAATGTAACAGAGCTAACATAAGCTTCAGTACCACCCATCTCGGTTTTTTGAACGAGAATCTGATCTTTTCTCCCTAAAAACTTCTCTAGGAGTAAAGCTAGTACCTGTTTTTCTTTATTTTCTCGTTCCAGATATTCTCTAGCGATATCAGCAGTTGGGTCAGATGCACTATCTTTCATGTTAAATTTTAAAAACAGAATAGTATTATGTAGTTTAATTATCCAAAAAATTGGATATTAGTAGTAAAGTTTTTAAAAACTTTTCTTTAACCTACAGAGGTGGGTTTTGTCTGTGTAGCCGCGAATTCTATTCGCCCTATTTTCCCAGATATTATGCCAGTGTTTCCAGAGATTAGGAGAAATGACTACAGCACAACAACCAGAAAATCAAGTTCAGCAAGCGAATACTGTAGCAGATTTAGTGGCAGATATCCAAGCTCTCACTACTGAAATTCAAGAATTGTATTGCTTAGATGAAATACCTTGGGTTGTGGGTTACTCAGGGGGAAAAGACAGCACCGCGATTTTGCAGCTTGTGTGGAATGCGATCGCCGCACTCCCTGACGTAAAGCGAACTAAAACAATCTACGTAATCACCACAGACACACTGGTAGAAAATCCTATTGTTGCTGCTTGGGTACGCAATTCTCTAAAACAGATGAAATCTGAAGCCCAAACCCAAGGATTACCATTTGAACCCCATTTGCTACAGCCAGAGTTTAAAGAAACATTTTGGGTAGGTTTGATTGGTAAAGGTTATCCAGCACCCAAAGGAAAATTTCGTTGGTGTACAGAACGCCTGAAAATTAATCCCTCTAACCGCTTTATTCGTGATGTGATTCGAGCGAGTGGAGAAGCGATCGTTGTGTTGGGGACTCGCAAAGCTGAAAGTACAAAACGTGCTAGCCGAATGAGAAAATTGGAAGCCCAACGGCTACGCGATCGCCTTAGTCCTAATATGAACTTGCCAAATTCTTTAGTTTATAGCCCTATTGAAGACTGGCAAAATGATGAAGTCTGGATTTATCTCATGCAATGGGAAAACCCTTGGGGGTACAGCAATAAAGATTTATTTACCATGTATCGAGGTGCTTCTGCTGATAATGAATGTCCTTTAGTCGTCGATACATCTACCCCTAGTTGTGGTAGCTCTCGTTTTGGTTGCTGGGTTTGTACGCTCGTTAGTCAAGATAAATCGCTGGCGGCGATGATTCAAAATGACGAAGAGAAAAAGTGGATGCAACCTTTACTTGATTTCCGTAAAGAATTAGATTCTGAAGAAACCCGTGATAAAAGAGATTTTCGACGTAGAAATGGTGGTGTCCAACTTTATGAACGTAACTTAGAAGATGGGACATCTATTGAACCTATTCCTGGCCCATTTATTAAAGAAGCGCGGGAGGAATGGTTAAGAAAGTTGCTTACAGTTGAAAAACAAATTCGTCAAACAGCGCCAGAAAATATGCGCGACATAACCCTAATTACTCTAGAAGAAATGAGCGAAATTCGCCGCATTTGGCTAGAAGAAAGACACGAATTTGATGATAGCTTACCCCGGATTTATCAAGAAGTGACAGGCGAAGAATTTCAAGACCCCCGTCCTGGCGCTGACTATAGCTTACTAGGTCGTGATGAATGGATAGTATTAGAAGAAATCTGTGAAGGTGACGCGATGCACTTGGAACTCATGGCGAAATTGTTAGACACAGAACGCCAGTATCGCAAAAAGACTCGTCGCGTGGGAATATACGAAACTTTAGAAAAATGTTTTAATACGAGTTCCCGTTCCCCGGAAGATGCGATTAAAAATGCTCGTTTGAAACGCGAATTAAGCGAAGCAGTTAGTCAAGGTGACGTTGCTAAAGTCAAGCAGATGACTTTGGGCGATGTTGCAGCAATCAATGAAGTAGATGAAGGTAAAAGTGAAAGTGATGAAGAGGTAACTTGGGCAAGTATGAAATTTAAAAAGTAAAAAAATAGAATAATAGAAGATAGGAGTCAACAAACTACTTAAAGAACGCTTGACAAAGTTTGATTATCTTAAAACAAGCGAGGTTCTATGATTCAAGCCATACACAAATTAGTAACTTTTGAAGATTTTGCAGCTTGGCGGCCTGAAGGTGGAAGATACGAATTACATGATGGCATGATTGTTGAAATGGCTCAACCAGTTGGAGGTCATGAGGATGTTGTTGGTTTTTTGGCGCTAAATATATCTATCGAAATTGGGCGACAAAAACTTCCTTACTTCATTCCAAAAACTGTATTAGTCAAGCCATTTGAAAGTGAATCAGCTTATTCACCAGACATCTTAATAATCAATAGACCAAATTTAGTGAATGAGCCTTTATGGAAAAAAGAATCAACTGTATCTCAAGCTGCATCTATTCCATTGGTTATTGAAGTTGTTAATACTAATTGGTGAGATGATTACTACAAAAAATTAGCTGATTATGAAGCTATAGGTATTCCCGAATATTGGATTATAGATTACGCGGCTATAGGTGCTAGGAAGTTTATTGGCAATCCTAAACTGCCTACTATATCCATTTATGAATTAATTGATGGTGAGTACCAAGTTACTCAATTTAAAGGCGATACCCATATTGTCTCGCCTACTTTCCCAGAATTGAATTTAACCGCCGAACAGATTTTTCAAGCTGGAGGTGTGCAAATCTAGCCACGCTTACCAACACCCAAACAGATGTAATCGCATTTATTAACAGTTAGTGATGGTATTATCTATATTTCATAGACAATATTTTTTCTCAATGCGTCAGACAAAATCATCTAATTAATTTTATCTGATTCCTTTGATCACAAAGTTTCTGCTTCTGCGATCGCTGTCTAACTCATGTTCATTTTAAAAACTAATGATATTTCTTGAACTCGTATTACAAAACTTTGGCCCGTATAGTGGAAAACAAGTAATCAACCTTAACCCAAAAATTGATGAGGAAACCTCACGTCCAATTATCCTTTTAGGTGGGATGAATGGCGGCGGAAAAACTACCCTTATGGATGCCATTCGTCTTGCTCTTTATGGCCCCCGCGCTCAATGTTCTACCCGTGGTAATTTAAGTTATAGCGATTTTCTAAACCAATGTGTTAACAACAAAATAGATCCAGTTGCAGACACTCGTATTGAATTACTTTTTGAACATATTGAAAATGATAAACCAATAAAATACCGTGTTGTCCGTAGTTGGACAAAAAATCCTAAAGACGGTAAAGATACATTAGGTATTTTAGGTGATAGTGATACATGGCCTGATGCTTTAGTTAATATCTGGGATGAATATATTGAAAATCTTCTGCCATTAGGCATTTCTAACTTATTTCTCTTTGATGGTGAACAGGTTAAAGAACTCGCAGAACAGGAAACACCACCACCAGTTGTAGTAGATGCAATTCGCGGACTTTTAGGTTTAGAGTTAGCAGATCGTTTAGCAGTTGATTTAGATATCTTAGCTAACCGTAAACTTAAAGAAGTTGGTAATAGTAAAGATTTAGCAAACCTAGAGGAAATTGAAACTAGGTTAACCCAACAGCAAGAAGATTATCAAACCACAGAAGAGAAATTAGAAATTCTCAAAAATCAGGTAGAAGATTTAGAACAAAAGCAGCAAGAAGCCTTTGATAAATTCATTTCTGAAGGTGGGAAGATTGCAGCAGAACGCAATCAACTAGAACTACAACAGGATACAAAAACTGCGGAAATTGAACAAGTACGTCAATCGATGTGTGAATTGGCGGCTGATGTTTTACCTCTGGCATTAATTCCTAATTTGCTTAATCAGGTGCAAGCACAGGGAGAAAAGGAATTTCGCCATCAACAGATACAAATTTCTAAAGATTTGTTAATTGAACGAGATCAGCGTTTACTCACTTGGCTAAATCAAGTAGACATTTCTCCGATACAAGTTGAAAAAATCCAATCATTTTTAATCCAAGATGTAGATAATTTATATGCAAAGACTCTTAAGACGGAAGTACCTTGGTTATTAGCTGATGATGAAACTTTAAGTCAGCTAGATAATCTCATATATCACTTACAAAATTCTCAGCTTTTTGCCAAAGAAAAATTAACTATTCTCAAAAATAAAGAAGAAGAAATTCATACTTTAGAAAGGCAAGTGCAAACAGCAGCAGCACCAGAAGATTATACAAAGCTGCGTCAAGCATTAGAATCGGCACAAAATCAAGTCGTTGAAGCTAAAGCAAATTACGAAACAATCCGCCGTCATTTAGCTGAATTAGAAACTCTTATTGCTAAGTCAAAAAGAGAATTAAGTGATTATACTGTAGAAAATATTAAACATAAAAATAGTGAACATATTATTACCTCTGCGGCTAAAGTTCAAAATACACTCAAGATTTTTCGTGAAAAATTAACCCTGCGAAAACTCAATAAATTAGAGGAGGAAGTTAAAAACTGCTTTCTTTATCTCCTCCACAAATCAGACTTAGTGCATCGCATCACGATTGACACTAAGACTTTTAGTCTTTTGCTTTACGATTTAAATGGTAAACCTGTTCCTAAACATCGTTTATCAGCAGGCGAAAAACAACTACTTGCGATCGCATTCCTCTGGGGTTTAGCCAAAGTCTCTGGACACCGCCTACCAGTTGCAATCGATACGCCACTAGGTAGACTAGACTCTTCCCACCGCAGCAACTTAGTTGAACGTTACTTTCCATCCGCCAGCCATCAAGTGATTTTGTTATCTACGGATACTGAGATTGGAAAGAAAGAAGTCGAAACACTGCGAGAAAATGAAGCGATCGCCCGCGAATACCTGCTCAAATACGACTCCTCCACCCGCCAAACAACTATCCAACCAGGATATTTTTGGTAGTAGATATTATTAAAAAATTGAGCAATGTCTAACGACAAGCTGCTATGCGTCTACACAATTTTTTGAGGACTACATCTTTACAATATATCTAACGACCTTTGGAAAAGAGATCAATTATGAACTCACCACATTTAATAAAAATAGAGCATGACCTACGTGTTTTGTCTTTAGAAGAATTAGAATGGCTATTAGAACGTATCGAAAAGCAAGTTCAAGAAAAAAAGCAAATATCAAATAAATTCACTGATATTAAATATATTAATGAACAACTAGTTGCAATGGCTAGTGATTTATATATACAGCTAGAAATTGCCGCTATTAATAATGAATTGGGGTTATAAAAAATTTCATATCTGCCATAGCCCTTTTCTAACTAACTCTGGTAAGTAGTCGAAGGACTTGGATGCGCTATGGCTTTTACCAATAAGATATGTTGCATCTTCATTGGCAATTCTGGGGTGATACTCTTTTATTGGTTTCCGTCCACAAGCATTTTGTCCGGCTTCAGCTGTTTTAAATATATATTTTAATATTTTCTCATCAGAGCTATATACATTGATTAAGTTTCCTCTGATGTGGGAAGCTACATATCCCCAATTTTTGCTACTATCTCTACGAACAGCACTAGCAAGAAGAATCACATTTTCTAATAAATGTTGTTTTTCTGTCCAAACTTCCATGCAATAATAAGCAACACGCGCCCCTAATGAATGAGCCATAAGAGAGACATTTTTTTCAGGGATTTGATTACAAATTAAATGAGGAAAGTAATCTCTCCCAACTCGTTCTGCACGATATTTGGTTTTATGCCAGTGACCAAGACCCAAACCCATAATAGAACTTTCAAAAAGACCAGAATCCCACGATAAATGATATACAGAATGTCGCCAACCAGTATTACTCAAGGCATAAAGCAAGTTATTGTTTCTTACTTTTTCTTCGCTTAAATATCCATCTATAAAAACTAAGGCTTTTGAACTGTCTGCTGGGCGTGAGAGAAGTCGCAGTTCAGGGCTTTCCATTAATTATTCCTTGGCAAAAACTTAAGACATACTCTTAGTTTTCCCAGCAGTATGATTTCTATATCACTTTTTATAAAAACTATGGAATCCCCAATCGAAAGAATAAAACTTTCCCAAACAGCCAAAGACCAACTTACCAAACTGAAGCGCAGCACCAAAATCGACCAATGGAATATCTTATGCCGTTGGGCATTTTGTCGTTCCCTCGCAGAATCAACCACACCCTCCCCCGTCCCAATTCCCCAGGATAGCAATGTCGAAATGAGTTGGCGCGTTTTTGGCGGCGAAATGTCTGATATACTCCTCCTCGCCCTCAAGCAACGCTGTCACAATGACGGTTATCCCACCGATAAAGAAACCCTCGCCACACAATTCCGCTTACATTTGCATCGCGGTATTGGCTACTTAGCAGGCGATCCAAATATCAAGAAAATTGAAGATTTAATTGAACTGGCGGTTAAAAATTGAAAGGATATTAGTTGACTGTTAACTGTTCACCGTTAACTGACAACTAATATTATGCCTGAAGCGCTAGAAATTGAGCGTCATAGAGCTGCGATCGCTCGCACTGACATATCTCGCCCCGTTCGATTGGCAATAGAATGGGCAATCCTGAATCCAGATACCACTTTTTTTGACTACGGCTGCGGCTACGGTGGTGATGTGCAGCGAGTCAAAAACTTAGGCTACACCAGTACAGGCTGGGACCCTTACTACTATCCGGATGTACCACGCACCCCCGCCGATGTGGTCAACTTGGGTTATGTCCTTAACGTTATTGAAGACTCAGAAGAACGCCGTCAAAGCCTGATCCAAGCTTGGGAACTCACTGGAAAAGTTTTAATTGTCGCGGCTCAAATCCTGATTAACGCTCCTAGCAAAACCCAACTTGCTTACAATGATGGCATTGTGACGCGCCGCAATACTTTTCAGAAATATTACGAACAACAAGAACTCAAAACTTATATTGATGAAGTACTAAATGTAGATGCAGTACCGATCGCACTAGGCGTTTACTTTGTTTTTCGAGATGAAGCTGAAAAAGAAAGCTACAAAGCTATCCGCTTTTTTTCTACCACTTCTACACCGCGAGTCCGTATCCCCATCAAGCGGTTTGAAGACTATCAAGAACAGCTGCAACCATTAATGGCTTTTTTTACCAAGCGCGGTAGACTACCCGTGAAAGGCGAATTGGAAAATGAACAGGAATTACTGAGCGAATTTGGTAACTTTCGCCGCGCCTTTGGTGTAGTTTTGCAAGCTACTGATGAGGCTGAATGGGATGCGATCGCTTATCGTCGTTCTCTTGATATCCAAGTTTATCTCGCCCTCACCCACTTTGATAAACGTCCTGCATGGCAAAAGCTAGCGCCAGAAATGCGTCACGATATCAAAGCCTTTTTCAGTAGCTACGAGGAAGCTTGTCAAGTAGCCGACCAAAAGCTTTTCAGTTTAGGTAAACCTGGGGTAATTCAAACTGCTTGCGAAAAAAGCAAAATTGGTAAACATACACGTGGTGCCCTTTACGTCCATGTTTCCGTACTAGCAGCACTTGATCCCTTACTGCGAATTTGTGAAGGTTGCGCTAGCCGTACCATTGGGCGTGTAGATGAAGCCACATTAATTAAATATCACACCGATAAACCGCAAATATCCTATTTGTCTTACCCTGAATTCGACACTGATCCTCACCCGACGTTAAAAGCCAGCATAGGTATTGATTTAAAAACCCTAGTCGTCACTCATCGAGACTACCAAACTAGGGCAAATCCACCGATTTTGCACCGTAAGGAAACATTTGTTACCAGCAACTACCCACGCTACGAAGAATTTGCTAAACTCACCCAACAAGAACAGCAATTAGGATTACTCAATAGTAAAAGTGACATCGGTACGCTTGAAGGTTGGGAAAAATGCCTTGCTGCACACAGAGTAGAAATCAGGGGGCATCAGGTTTATCCAATTCAGGAAAGTTAAGAAAACGCTGACGCTATAAGGTTATCCTGAATTTGTATTTAACCCAAGTAAATCTTGGTAGTTTGTCATGTTTGCGGGAAATCACATAGCAGCGATGATGAGTTTCAATCCCCGATCGGGATTATATATGGAAGTGCTGCCGCTCCGATAATTCAAACCCTTATAGGTAATGTTACATGATATACTTTTGGATTTCCTCATTGTATTTTATTGATATTTCCTCAAAAGAGGCAAAAAGTTGAGAATATGAGGAAAATTAAATCGCTGCTGGAAGTTTTCGGTAGTCGCAAGATGGCGGCTTTATTATTTTTAGGTTTTTCATCGGGTTTACCGTTATTGTTAATCGGTAATACCTTAAAAGCTTGGATGACCGTAGAGAAGGTAGATTTAGCCGCTATTGGTTGGTTTAGCCTTGCTAGTTTGCCTTATTCCTTGAAGTTTTTGTGGTCGCCGTTGGTGGACAGGTTCACCCTACCAGTTTTAGGACGACGACGGGGTTGGTTAATTTTGACGCAGATTGCTTTGATTGTAGCGATCGCAGTCATGGCTTTTCAACAACCCAAACAAGCATTACAGCTACTCGCAATCAACGCCATAGTGATTGCTTTTATCAGTGCAACTCAAGATATTGCTGTTGATGCCTACCGTACCGATGTTCTAGAAAAACTAGAAATGGGGGCTGGTGCAGCAGTTTTTATCTTAGGTTATCGAATTGCCTTGTTAGTCGCAGGTGCTTTAGCCTTGATACTTGCTGACAAACTGCCTTGGTCATCAGTTTACTTGTTTATGGCAGGGACAATGGTAATTGGTATTCTTGCTACCTTGTTCGCACCAGAACCCAAGGAAATTAGCCCTCCAGGTTCTCTAGCTGATGCTGTAATCTTGCCCTTTCGGGAATTTTTTCAGCGTCAAGGGATTATCAAAGCTATTCTAATGCTTGCATTCATTACTCTCTACAAGCTGGGTGATGCTTTGTTGAGCAATATGACCACGCCTTTTTTGCTGCAAACTGGTTTTACCAAAACCGATATTGGGGCAATTCAAGTGGGGATGGGGTTAATTGCTACGATTGTTGGCGCTTTAGCAGGTGGTTCTATTTTGAGTGCTATTGGCATCAATCGATCGCTTTGGGTTTTTGGTATTCTACAAGCAGTAAGTAATTTAGCTTACTTTTTTTTAGCATACATCGGTCAAAACTACCAAGCTATGGTACTTGCCATCAACGTAGAACAATTTTGTGGTGGATTGGGGACAGCAGCTTTTGTTGCCTTTTTGATGAGTCTTTGTAACCAGCGGTTTTCTGCAACCCAATATGCTTTGTTATCCAGCTTAATGGCTGTCAGCCGCGATATTCTGGCGGCTCCTGGAGGTGCGATCGCCCAAAGCACGGGTTGGCCTATATTTTTCTTAATTACCATCGCCGCCGCTGTACCAGGATTACTCCTATTGCCAGTATTTGCCCCCTGGAACCCTCAGCCAGTGGCAGTATCCAGACCAGGACTTGAGGACGAAGAAGAGGATATATGGGGAATCAAGTAGTTATTGCTGTCGGCACATTTATTCTCTTACTCACTGGTTTATTGCTTGGCTATGTTCTCTCACAGTTAGTTCTAGGATTTCTAGCATTTAATCTCCTAACTTTTTTCGGAACACTCAGCCTAATTTTAATTTTTGGTACACTTTATTACGTTTTATTTTGGCAGTTGCGGAGAGATCAGTCCCGGCCATCAACTATAAATGAAAGGATACCAAACCAGGTAGACGATGGTGTATCTGATAGCTATCTCAAAAATAGGCTAATCGCTAAATTATCAGGTGATGTTGCCGCTGCCGAACGGTTAATTGAACAGGCAAAAGAGACTTATCCTGGAATGCCGGAGAATTGGTATTGCGAAAGAGTGCTCGACGACTTGGAGCGCGATCGCCAATAAATACTACAAAAGTACGGAAATGGAGGATGAGGCAAATAATCAATGCTCATCCTCCATTCCTGTGCACAGAAAATCGCTAAAATAAATCAAGAATACTTCACAAATCTTCAGCTAGGTTCTCATAAAAGTTCCTAGCTTCTTGCAATTAAAATATGGCTATTTTCCGTCAGTACATCGCTCCCTTGCTTGTAGTTTTGGTATTTGTCTTTGCCCTAGTGGCAGTCAGCGCCCGCATCTTTTTACCCTCCGATATGGCAGCACCTGCACCAATTGAAGAGGTGGGGATAAGTTCTCAACCCACTCCTGCTAATTTGCCACCAGCAGTACAAAACTCAGCTAGCTAAGTTAATAAACATCAGAAGTGTCTGAGCAACTACTACCGGGGTATATTATTCGCCGTGGTTCCACATTGGATCGATCGCTGCTATTTAAGTTCATGCAGCGAACTTACCAGGATCTTTTTCCCAATGAGGATTTTTCTCACCTAGAGCAAACAGTTAAGCAATACTTTTCTAGCGATACGCCCTTGTGGTGGGTAGAAGAGGAGGGGGAGCAGGGGAGCAGGGGAGCAGGGGAGCAAGGGAATAATAAAAAATTTCTCTCCTCTGCCCCCCATCCCTCCATCGCCTGCCTTTGGGTGGGTAATGCCATAGATCAAGTACATGGTAACCGTCATGCCCACATCTTTATTCTCTACGTTTTGCCAGAACATCGGCGGCGAGGTATTGGTACAGCCTTAATGCGATATGTAGAAAATTGGGCTATTCAAAGAGGCGATCGCCAGATTGGACTGCAAGTTTTTCAATCAAACAAACCCGCATTAAATCTTTACAATCAGTTAGGTTATCAAACACAATCCCTGTGGATGGTAAAATTCCTGAGTGCAGAAAAATAAACTCAAGGATAGCAGTAACATACTTTAGCGTCTAAGTTATGGCGGTTCTCGTTTGGATAAAACTCAACGAGGAAGAAGGGAAAATGTATAAGAACCCAACTAATATATATAAAGCTTTAACTGATTGGCGCGGGGGATTATGTGTTAATCCCTTTTCGGGATTGAAATGAAATTATGTATGACGAAGACGATCTAAGCCTACTCGATATTGAGGAGGAGCTAGAAAGCCCCTTAGATAAAATAGAGCCGCTAACTGCCGAATCAGTTGTGGCAAAGCCAGATCCAGAAGTGATGCTAGCCCTGCTGGAAAATCCCCAGCCCCAGCAAAGAATGTTAGCGGCACGTGCTTTTTGTGATATAGAAGATGCGCGTGCTACGCCACATCTGATTCGCCTGTTAAGTGATACCTGTCCCTTAGTGAGGGTGAGTGCAGCTTATGGCATTGGACGCAATCCCAGTTTAGAAGCAGTGAGTCCATTAATTGCTCAATTAAACAGTGATTGGAATGGCTATGTGCGTAAAGGTGTTGTTTGGGCTTTAGGAAACTGTCGCGATCGCCGTTCTTTAGCACCCCTGGCAGACGCCTTAAGAACTGACATTTCCGCAGTGCGTTTGTGGGCTGCTAGCGCTTTAGCACAGATGGCTGAAGTGGGTTATGAAGCAGTTATAGGGGCAATACCACCATTAATTGAAGCCTTAGTCCAAGATCCCGTGGCAGCGGTGAGGAGTAACAGTGCTTGGGCAATTGGTCAACTGTGCCGCGAACTGCCTTCTAATGTAGTTTATGCCACAGCGATCGATGCCCTAATTCAAGCCTTTGCCGAAGACCAAGATTTGGGAGTCCGCGAAGACGCCAAAGCCTCACTGTTAGGAGTGGGCGATCCCCGTGGCTTACAGCTGATTGAAACCCTCGAACAAGAAGGGTGGTTTTGATTTGGGCATTGGGCACTTGTACTGAGCATACCCCTGCGGGGAAGCAAGCTACGCGTAGCGTCTCGTAGAGAAGCCGTAAAGCCTGCGGCATAACTACGCTTAGGGCGCAGCCTCTTGTAGAGAAGTATTGGGAATAGTTACTCTCCTTGTCCCCTTGTTCCCCCTAGCCCAGCTTTTACTGACCTTCAGCTACAGGTTTGACCAAATTTAAGTCATAAGGACGCTCAGTATCATCTTCGCCCAAATATTCACCATTTTGAATTTCCAGAATAACTAACGGAATATGTCCAGGATTTTCTACCTTATGTAGGGTTGCTGCGGGGACATAAGTTGACTCATTTCGATTCAGTAATATTTCAGCATCACCACATGTCACTTTCGCTACACCGGAGACTACAACCCAATGTTCATTGCGGTGATAATGGATTTGTGGTTTAATGCCGTGCCTGGGCTTGATTTCAACACGGCTAATTCTATAGGTTTCTCCCTCTTCGATTACCTGCACCTCACCCCAATATCGTGTACCTGAATGTGGAGAAAATTCGTTGATATTGGACTGGGTATTATTTTCATTGGGAGTCATAATCAATTTCTCAACCAGATGAGTATTAGTATTTTTAAGTAATCTAGCGTAAACACAATAAATCTGGGGATGGAAATATTAGCAACATCTCTATTGATGACAAGTGCTCTAACTTAACCCCTGGTAATGGATTCTATCCCTGAATTTCTTAATAATGAACTTTGAATTATTCACTCCCCCGTATACTGAATCCGATAAATCCGATTATTGGCTTCTTCTGTTAGTAGTAGACTACCATCTGGCAATACGAGTAAACCTACAGGTCGTCCCCAAGTGGTTGGTACAGAAGGATTTAGCAAAAATCCTGTGAGAAAGTCTTCGTAGTAGCCAAGCGATCGCCCTTTAGCATCGAAGGGAACAAATACAATTTTATAACCAGTGCCGCGATCGCGGTTCCAAGAACCACGAAAAGCAGCAAAAGCACCGTTCCGGTATTTTTCTGGAAACGTTTTACCATCATAAAACTGCAAACCCAATGCTGCTGAGTGCGCCTGAAACAGCACATCTGGTGTTTGGGTACGGGCTGCTAAGTCGGGGCGTTTACTTTTGTCATCCGTCTTTTGGCGCGGATCGAGGTTGTTTGGTGTCAGATAAGCATAAGGCCAACCGTAAAATGCGCCCTGTTTAACGCGTGTCAGATAATCTGGAACCAAGTCATCACCGATTCCATCGCGTTCGTTGACAGTGGCGTAAAGTTCCTTAGTTACAGGATGAAAGTCTAAACCAACAGGATTACGCAAGCCGGAAGCAAAAGTTTGCTGCTGGGAACCATCCAAATTCATTACCTGTACTGAAGCCCGTGGTAGGGGTTCCTCATCCACATTGGTTCCTGAACCAACTGAAACATATAATTTATTGCCATCGGGCGAGACAACGACATTGCGCGTCCAATGGTTGTTATAACCTTGAGCAGGTAAATCGGCGATTTTTTCCCCTTTACCTGTTATCTGATTTTGACCTTGGTTATAGGGAAAACGCACCACAGCATCAGTGTTTCCCAAAAAAAACGAATTCCCTGCAAAAGCCATACCGAAGGGTCTATTGAGTCCGTTATCCCTACTAGCAAAGGTTTTTCGAATGTCGGCTACGCCATCGCCGTTGCTGTCACGCAACAGACGAATGCGGTTTTGCCCGGTTTCAGTCACTAAAACATCACCATTGGGGGTTAAAGCTAGCCAGCGTGGGGCATCTAACCCTTCAGCAAAGATGTTTACTGTAAAGCCTGGTGGTACGCGCAACACTGGGTTTTGCGGAATGGGTACAACCTCTGGACGTTTGGAGGCGCTTTCTGTTGCGAAGGGTGCTGGTAAATTCTTCAGGTTGATCCGGATGGGTGTGGGTGAAAGTGCTTCAGTCCGGACGATATTTTTTGGCTGTGTGGGATTCTGTGTCAGTTGGGCAGAAGGTACAGATGTTTGTGGTGTGGGATTATCTGAGGAAGCGCGAGTCTGGTTACAGGCTGCTGCCAAGGTCAGTAAAAAAACTGGCAGCAAGAAACGCGCAGGGAATTTCATGGTGGTAGACACTATACACAATTTTCTTACTCTAGACTTGAGACTTAATAATTGTCGCCAGTCTAAAGTTTGATTTTTATTAGTTAGTTAAGCTCCTAATGTACTGCGGGCTGGGAACTAGGGACTAAGGACTAGGGAGACAAAGAAGATGGAGATAAGCAATGCCCAATGCCCCATTCCCAATGACTAATGACTAATGACTAATAAATATTTACACATACAAGCATTTATTAGTTAACAAAAAATTTTCAAACTCTGCTGCTGGCAATGGACGACTAAATAGAAAACCTTGCATAGAATTACAGTTGTATTGACGCAAAAAATTCAGTTCTGCTTCCGTCTCTACACCTTCAGCAATTACATCTAGATTGAGATTATGAGCCATTTGAATTAATGCCTTGGTAATGGCTGACTTCTGTGGATCATTAGCAACATTGTGGATGAAATAACGGTCTATTTTTAATGTATTAATTGGTAAATTTTTCAGATAAATTAAAGAAGAGTAGCCTGTTCCAAAATCATCGATCGCAATTTTTACGCCCAAGGATTGCAATTTGTTCATAGTAGCGATCGCACTATTTACATCTTGCATAATCATACTTTCAGTTAGCTCTAGTTCTAAGTAATGTGGTTCCAAATCATTGACAGCTATAAAATTGACTATTTTATGAATAAAATCTGGTTGATTAAATTCGATTACTGACAGATTTACAGCAAGAATCAAGGAATGAATTCCGGCATCGCGCCAGCTTTTAATTTGTTGACAGACTCTTTCTAATACCCATTTACCAATAGGAACAATTAAACCTGTAGACTCCGCTAACGGAATAAATTCTGTTGGGTAAATCATCCCAAGTTCTGGACTTTGCCAGCGCAATAAACTTTCAGCAGCTACTATTTTTCCAGAAGCAATATCGACTATTGGTTGATAATAAATTTCAAATTCTTGAAAATTGTGTTGTTTGATAGCTCGATGTAAGCTAATCTCTAACAACTGCATTTTGGGAGACAAGTTGTTAATTACATTCTGAGGAGATAAATACCTTTTTAAAGTAGCGTGCTTTTCCAACCTGTTCATGATGGCGCTTAATAACTCAGCCCGAGTGAATGGCTTAGTTATATAGTCATCTGCACCCATATCCATACCTTGACGGAAGTCAGATTTGGCAGATTTTGCAGTGAGAAAGATGAAGGGAATTGTTACCGTTGATGGATCTCGGCGTAACGCTGTTAGCACGCCATAACCGTCAATTTCTGGCATCATCATATCACAGAGAATTAAATCGGGAACTTCGGAGATAGCCAAATGTACCCCGATTCTGCCATTAGCCGCAGCAATAGTTTCAAAATCTTCAGCTTCTAGCAAATCTAAAATGTTTTCACGGACTGCTTCCTCATCTTCTATTATTAAAATTTTGGGCATAATATACCTCAATTTATATTTTATTTTTTAATCAAAAACTGACAGTAAGTTTTTTACCAAATTCTAGGTACTTGGGACAAATATTTCAGTTTCGTCGATATTTATAGGCTTTTTTAAAATTGCCATTCCTAATCCAGTGCCTAGTATATTACCGACATTACTGGCGCGATAAAAGGATTCAAACAGACATGGTATATCTTCTTCTGTAATGCCAATTCCCCAATCTTGAATTTCAACTACTGCTTGCCCATCCTGACAAAGGAGACTAAACTTGACAATGCTATCATCTGGAAAATATTTAATCGCATTTAAGAGGAAGTTAGTCAAAATGTGTCCCAGCAATTTTTCATCCATGCAGCAGGTTATAGATTGATCTTGACTGGTGAAATAAATCAAGCGCCGATAGGCCAGATTCATCTGTACTTCTTCTAGCAATTTTTGGCTATATTCGACCAAATTGAAGGGTGTTGGTCTATGTTCTAATTTTCCCGCTTGTGACTTACTGATAATCAACACATCATTCAATATCTCAGTCATGATTATGTGAGATTTAGGCGCAATCGTCTGCATCACCCTAACATTACACTTATGGTAGAAGTCCAAATCCTCCTGAGAAACTCCAATGAGGTGAGCGGGTTTGCCTGTCGTATCTTTACGTACTATAGCGTGTGCTAGTAACCATTTGTACTTGAGTAATTGTCTCTCAACCAGAATCTGGCGTTCTACCTCAAAATAAGCAATACTAACTTTGCCTCTAGTTTTCTCTGTTTCTTGTGTCAGTGTTTGACAGATATTTTCACGGTTAATAAATCCGATAATGTGACCTTGGTTATCTACAACTGGCAATAGATCCAACTGCTGCTGGTGCAACAGTGATATCACTGAGGCTATCTCAGAGAATTCTGACACATTCAATGTTATGACGTTATCTAAAGCTGGTTATTTAAGTATTTTCCAATATTTTGACGCCAAATAACTAGTAATGTTTGGGATATAAATACTACAAAAAGTGTGTTAAGAATTACAAACCAGCTTATATGCAGCTAGTTGGAAATTGGGCATTGAGTATTGGGTACAAGAGGCACAAGAGGCAGAGGGAAAAGATTTACTGCAACTTCCCCTCTGCCCCTCTTGTGCTCCTCTGCTTCCCCTGCCTTTTCACTAAGGACGCAACTGCACCCGCCGTTCGCCGTAACGTAATAGCCTTTCTATAGTTACGAGCCGATTTTCCCAAACTTTGACTTGATAGGAATTAGACTTAAGTTCTTGGCTCATCAATACCCGGAATTGAGACTGGAACCGAGTTAGAGAGGCTCTCGCTACTAGTAACTTACTAGGAGAAGGGGAAGCGGCAAGCTGATTTAAAGCACTGCGTAAAACTTCTGCCTGGTTGTTAAAATCTGAAATTGTCTGAGCAGGCCTTTGTAGTTGGTCATTTTGGAAAACAAATTTCCATTCTCGTTGCAGCGCGGTGTAACGGATAGCGGCAGTTTGAAAAGGCTGGCGGTGAGGAATTGGTTCACTTTTTGTGGATTCAATCCTACCTTGCGTGCTACTAAAGAGTTTTTGTAAATCGTTGTTAAAATTCTCGGCGGCAAAGAGTGCATAACCACTAACTGGCAAGTCTCTTACCAACTGGAGTTGATCGAATGCCCCGATTGTTGGCAAAGAAAGTAAGCGAATTCCCGGCACTAACAAGGTTGCTCCCAATTGTTTAGAGACAATCCAGGGTTGGGCCAGTCGTTGGAAGCGAGAAGTATCCAGAGCATAAGTCATGGGAACAATTAAATCTACATCCCCCCGCCTTGCCCAAGTTTCCCAGTTTTGTTGAATTTTCTGAATCCGCTCTATTTCCGGCAAAGGAAATACTGCAACCGACAAAATCAAATTCGGTTGCTTTTGTCGCAACTGCTGTGATACTTGAGCGACAAAGCTATCAACTTGCTCAGTGCGAAATTTTGTCCACTTTTGCCATAAGTCTGGTTGGCTAGGGGAAATATTTATCGGATCTACACCAGTAAGTTGCTGAAATTGCGCTCTTGCAGCTTTGCCATAGCCATAGATTCGACCTGCTGATGGGTCTTGGAAAGGGTAGCGAATGTAGTCTAGCTGTAGACCATCCACGTTATAGCGAGTCACAATTTCCTCATACAGCTTGAGCAAGTACTGCCGCACTTCGGGGTTGGCTGGGTCGAAGAATGGCTTGCTCTGACCAACGGGAATCATGTTGCCCAGGTTATCGTAGTTTGCCCAATCGGGATGAGCCGCTAGTACTGGCCCTGGATAATCAGGATTAAGGTTGAGAATTTCATTATGACGTTGATTGCCAGCAGCAAAAGTCCACACCCAAGCGTGTAATTCCATGTCTCGCTCATGGGCTAATTTCACCGCCTCTGCTAGTGGATCCCACCCACGAATTAATGGGTTTTGCTCTTTTGCGACTTGGCTCGGATAAATGGTATAGCCAGCGTTAACAGTTTCGAAGAAGACAGTATTAATCCCGGCTTGGGCGAGGCGATCAAAAATTTGGGCTAGTCCCGCCTTGCTGCCAGCACGAACAATCGTCCCCCGATCTAACCAAACTGCCCGAATTTCTGGT
Organism: Nostoc sp. ChiQUE02; assembly: GCF_034531305.2. NCBI lineage: Bacteria > Bacillati > Cyanobacteriota > Cyanophyceae > Nostocales > Nostocaceae > Nostoc > Nostoc sp. ChiQUE02. The sequence goes on along the minus strand of NZ_JAVRBN020000007.1, from coordinate 57,838 downwards.
TGAGCTAGTCTTTGATCGACAGGAAACTGCTGCCACAAAGTCGTTTTAGCGACCAGCCACTGCTGACGAGCCAGAGAGTAGTTTTTTTGGGCAATCAATTGGGGTAAATTTTTGGCAATTACCCTTGCTTGTGCTAAGGCTTGGTCTTTACTCATGACTAGCGCCCCCAGTTTTGTTGAGGCCAATTGCGTCGGCTGCTCTTTGACAGACAAAGAGGCGTAATTGCGTAGACGCCTAGAGGACTGCTTCTCTTCAGATATCGTTTCACTAACATTAGCCGCATCAGCTGACACCGCTAAATGGGCGCTTTCCACTCGACCAATGAGATTTTCTAGCTCTTGCTGGAGGGCGATCGCTTGATTGTTGTCAATCGGCTCGTTGGAGTTGGGTGCAACATCTAAACGCACCGCTTCTTCCAATTGATCAATAGCTTCCTGAGAACTTCGGGGTTTGACAATAGGTAACGCTCTAGGTATTGGAGCAGTGGCAGTTTTAGGAGGAGTCAATGAGCGAGATGAGGAAGATGAACTACCCCTCTGCCCCTCCGCTCCCCTGCCCCCCTGCCCCCCTGCCCCTCTGCCCCCCTGCGCTGAAGGCGCAGCCGCCACAGTTGTAGAGCAGTTTTGAGAACCTCCTGCTATTTTTTTCATGCGATTTGATGGGGCTGGCGCTGTCAAATAGTTATTGACAGTAGCTTTTAACCAGGCATTATCTAACTCGGCGGCTGAGGCTGTATCTGTTCCCCAGCGCCAGCCCAAAAAGGTGGAACGCTCAGTTGTCACTACTGCGGCAGGATTATCTTTGGAATTCCAAACAGCAGGTGATTCAGTGCCCATATCGTTAGGAATCACAACGCCACCGCGCACTTTGCCAAAGAGGCTAGTTTGATTTGCCCATTGTGGGATCTTGGTTTTTGCGGGTTTAATCTGTTCTGTTTCACTGAGGCTGAATCCCCAATAACCTCCCAAGAGCGATCGCAATAACTGCCGGACTCCTGGCGATGACAGACTACCTACAGGCCCACTAGCAATCAAACGCCCTCCCTTACTCATCCATTCTTCGAGGGCGATCGCTTGGGTTGGCGTTAATGTCTCGACGTTTGGCAAAAATAATACCCGGCGATCGCCCCAATCTGCCATACTCTTCACGTCAGTTAGGGGAATTACACAATATTTCACCCCTATTGCCTGTAGGCGATCGTTTATCCCTGTCCATTGATTTGCATTCTCTTGCCCATACACTACGCTCAATACAGGTTCTTCGGTTGCTGCCGTTACTGGCAAAATACTCAAACAGTTTAAAATTACAATTTCACAACTTAAAATAAATAATCTTCTAGCTTCTTTAATTTTTAAACTTATATCTTTTTCTTTTTGCTTTTCCTGATGCTTCACCAGTGACTCCTCACTTTATTATTAATTAATTTAGTTATTAGTCAGAATTCATTAGTACATAATAGAACTTTAGCTTGATTCCTGGTAAGTCTACTGAGACTATAAGCTTAATTACGTAAACCTACTATTACTCTGGCTTTTCCAAAATCAAATAAGATTCCTAGAGACTTTTTGTAGAAGTACTTAGTGAATTACCTTCATCAATCTAGCCTATCAAAATCAATAAAAAATGCCAAGATTGATACTCAAATTGTCACAGGCGATTCTACATATATTGTTGGCTCTTGCATCGTGAATTTAATTCCATTCGTGACTAGCTTTTTAGAAAATTTTTCATTTGCCAATTCCAATAGACGTTTGCGTAATTGCAGAGAGTTGTCACTGGAACCCAAAATAAAAAACGTCACTCTTGTTCGAGTTATTTGTTTTTCTGCATTGTTGTGAGTTAAAAAACTAATACTGGTGCTGCCGGGATCGATACCAAATAGCGAATTAGTACTCTCGACAATTACCTGTTGAACCAGAGCTTGTTCTCGGTCTTGCAGCAAGTCTAAAAAATCGAGGTAAAGTATAACCATAACTTTCTTGCCTCGAGTAATATTTTCAATTTCTAAGTTTGCCAATATTGAATTGGGAATAATAAATAACGTACTTTTAGCAGCAGCGCGAATTTTGGTTGAACGGATACCAATTGACTCAACTCGCCCAAATAAACCTTCAGGGATTTGTTGGGATTTCTGTAAACGAATATATTCTCCAGGAACAAAGGGGCGATCTAAATACAACACAATTGTTCCCAACAACTGCTCTAGGGTTTTTTGAGCAGCAAAAGCTACGGCTAATCCACCAATTCCTAATCCAGTTATTAACCCAACTAAATTAAATTGTTGACTTTGGGCAAAAGCCAGAACAGCAATAAATCCGATCATTACATTTGCAAATGTTTCAAATACTAAAAGTAATTCATCTACCTCTCGACCAAATTTACGTAATATTTCAATTCCATACACTCGAATAAACTGTCGGAATAAACGGGAGCATAGCCAAGAGATACTGACAATAACAGCTAAATCAACGATGGGAGAAATAAATCTATAGATAGATTCATATTCCACAATCCACGCTAAAGACAATGAAATGAGAATTAAACTACCTGTGATTCTAAATAAGTTTCTAATAGGGTCAATTAAATTGTTATAAATACTGGCTACTTGCTGTGGTGCAAAACGTCGAATAAGAATTCGCAAGAATGTAGGAGTAGATCGTCCTACCAGCAAAGACAGCAGAATAAAAACTAAAAAGACTCCAAATCTAGATAAGGCTGATATTGTGCTATCACGTTGAAGAAATTCTAGAATAATCCGTGAAATATTCGTCATTATCTCTAAATTGTAATTGGTGAATCAACATAAATTGTTGGTTCTTCTATATCAAAAGCAATACCATATTCTTTTAAACACTGAGTCATGCTTTCAGTTGCCATATTTAGCAGTTGACGACGCAATTCCATCGATACATCTCCAGAACCTAAGATAAAGAAAGTAACTTGTGCTTGAGTTTTATCTGGATCTATGGAATTATTGATACTCTTAAAATTCACTTCTGTATTCCGCGAATCAATCCCAAAAATACCATTCGTACTGTCTAGAATTACTTGGCGAATTAAGGCTCGATCTTCACTACTGAGCGCTCGATAGAAGGTCAAATAAAGAATGGACATGACTTTCTTCGCACCGGTGAAATTTTCAATATTTACTTGAGTCAGGGAACTGTTGGGAACTATCATCACAGTTCCCTTACCGGATGTTCTAATTCGGGTGGATCTCAATCCTATAGATTCAACTCGTCCAAAAGTCCCATCGGGAAGACCAATATAATCATCAATCACGAAGGGGCGATCAAGATAAAGAACAATGCCCCCTAAAATTTGTTCTAGGGTTTTTTGAGCAGCAAAGGCTACTGCTAAACCACCAATTCCTAAACTAGCTAGCAATCCCAAAAGATTAATTTGATGTGTTTGAGCATATGTAAGAATTGCTAAAAAGATAATGATGAGATTCGCAACCCATTTGAAGAGGATGAGTAGCTCACTGCTGATTTTCTGCCCGGTTTTGAAAGCAGCATTTAATAAATAGAAGTCAAAGAACTTTTGGAATAATTTAGAGGCTAACCAACTGACTGCGATCGCCAGAGTTAAACTCACAATAATTTCTAATGAGGTTGTCCACTTATTTCTAGGTAAAGAGGATGTAACAACTTCAAAAACACCAATTACAGCTACCACAATTAATAAGTCTTCATTTGGCTTAATTAACCTTTGGTAGATATCAGTAATTTGGAGAAAACTCAAACGTTTCCAGAGTAAGTTTGTCAATAAAACCATGAAACCACCAACGATGAAAATAAAAAATCCAATTACCAGCCCTACTAAGCCAATTTGTATTTCTCTGTTTGTAAAAATTTCTAACAAAAAAATAACCATTTCTGAAATTAATGTACAAGTTTCTATCAGAAGCATCCCAAATTGATAAATCTACTTTCAATCTCTCTAGCTGCAAAGGATATTTTGCGATCAGTTGCTAAGTTCACACAGATTCAGAAAGCACAATCATTAGGATTGATGACCGCTGACCGTTGAAAGTCAACAGTGAACAAGCTACCTGATTAAATATGCAATCTTTTATGGATAACAGCTTACAAGTTTGGTAACATGAGCAACCCACTGACTCTTAAAGTTTGAGACTCAGCTTTTTATGATAGACATGCTACGCAAGCTTTAAGAATAGGAGTACAGGACTGGACTCACTACACAAGTTTCTTCCTCTGCGCGAGATCAAAAATATTGATGGTGGAGATTTATTCGTGTTTTTGCAAAATTGGGATGCTCCATTGCTATCTGGCTGAACTCCTGGTATTAGTTTCCTCTGGCTACCTTTTTATGAGATATCCGCCTATTTATTGACAGATTAGGTTACAAAATGATATGATAGCTGACGGACTCAAAGACAAACCTATCATTCAAATTGTGCCAGCTACTAAAATTTTCTTTGGAGTAAGTATTTTAGCAGTTAGCTCAATCATTTGAATTCTTAGAAAAAGCTATCCAAAAATAGACGCTAGTTAGATATGCTACCGCTAGAATGCAGGTAGTTCTAATGAAGTTAAAATCAGTCATGACATTTAATTAAGCGTAAGAGTGAGCAAGAAGCTTACAAATTAAAATCTGTAAACTTTGGATGTAACATCCAAATGTCTGGATGCCAAAAAGTTTTAGCCCAAAGACTTGGACTAGGCAAAATTAATTGGGTCGCTGAATCGACGAAACTTCGTATTTAGACTATGCCCTAAAGTATGACTAGCCTTAGAAGCTGTTTATCTAAAAATTGACCACACAAACACGTGCAGTTTGTGAATTGCCCTCAATTCTATTGGGGCAAGTGGCTAAAAGTGGTAAGGATTTAAATTTACCTTATTTTTGACCAGCTTTTTACCAGAGCTATTTTTATGTCGCTAACCTTAAACTGCTGTACATACCAGTAGCAATGACCAGGTAGCTAGCGTTGGTTAGCTGATTAGCTTAATTGCCTGCACGCTATTTGCTACATTTACCTACTGATTTTCAGTCTACACTATAAGGGATCAAAAAACTAGGTTCAAAATTCGTTCTTCAAAGCAGTAAACAAGAAGGTCTTGCAGAACGTAGTTAAATTGTCTAGACTAAAGAGTTAACAAAAACAGCTTAAACAATACAGGTATTGATTAAATCTTCAACTCCTGCTACTGGTAAGATTTTTGTATCTAATTTGCAGGCTAATTCTTCAATACTCATATCATCTAAAAATACCAATTCACCATGTTTGAGCATTACATTTGGCAATAAAATTCCTTCTCCCAAATCTTGCCCTTGTAAGTTCAACAACAAATCATGACCTGTTAGTAACCCCGTGACAGTGATACTTTGTCCCCAATAATCACTGGATAAAGCACGCATATTTACTTCTAAACCTTCAACAGAATTTAACCGTTTTAAGATCGGTTGAAATGCGTTTTCTACAGCATTGCCTACTACCCAAGTAAATTTTCTCTGAGGATAAATTTTTGGCGGTAGTAACTCTGTTGCGGCATCTGTAAATTGCTTAATAAACAACTTAATTGAACCAACACCGTTATCAATTTGGGGATACTCTTCGTATTCAGATTCGCTTGGTAATTCCTCACCTGCAATTAAAAACCACTCATCAGCTAACCAAGCAACGCTGGAACCGAATTTTTGGTGAAATTGTCGCGAGAGTATTTTGACTTGAGAAATTACTTCTTTGGCTTTTTCTCTGGTTACAGGTGTGAGTTCGTCTTCTTGGGGACGAAATCGTGTCAACCCGACTGGTACAACTGCTACTGATGCCACCGCAGGCACTTCACCAGTATGAAAAGATGCTAAATCTTTTAGGGTTTGCTCCAGGTGTTCGCCATCATTTATACCAGGGCAAACAACCACTTGAGCATGAATTTGTAGTCGCCTTTCTTGAAACCACTTGAGTTGTTGCAAGATTTGTCCTGCACGCGGATTTTTCAGCAGTCTAATTCTAACTTCGGGTTCTGTGGCATGAACAGAAACATACAACGGAGACAAGCGCATTTGTTCAATCCGCTGCCATTCTCTTTCTGGCAAATTAGTCAGGGTAAGATAAGAGCCGTACAAAAAGCTTAGACGGTAATCGTCGTCTTTAAAGTACAAGCTGGTACGCTTACCTGGTGGTTGTTGGTCGATAAAGCAAAATGGGCAGCGGTTATTGCACTGAATTAAGCCATCAAATAGGGCAGTTTCAAATTCTAGCCCCAAGTCTTGGTCGTAATCTTTTTCGATTTCCAGGCTATGAGTTTTACCAGCAGCGTCTAAAACTTCTAGTTCCAAGACTTCATCAGCACACAAAAACTGATAATCAATTAAATCGCGGGGACGTGTACCATTGATTGCAACGATCGCATCCCCAGCCTCAAAGCCAATCTCCGCGGCTATTGAGTCTGGAAGAACCTTGGTAATTCGGGCAGGATGAATGTTAATCATGGGTAATGGGGCATTGGGCATGGGGTATTGGGCATTAGTCATTTGCTTTGGACTAATGACTAATGACTAATAACTAATAACTATTATCCTTTCCAACCTGCTGCGATCGCCAGTAAGATAGCACTACCGAATGCTAATCTATACCAAACAAAAACCAAAGTGTTTTTGGTTGCTAAGTATTTGATCAAAAATGCAATTGATAGGTAGGAAAAAATAAAGGTTGAAATAATTCCTACAATTAACAGTCCAACAATGTTATCTGGCAACTGGTGCGCTTGAAATAACTTGAATATTTTCAGGCTTTTATACAGAGTAGCAATGGTAAGAGTTGGAAACCCTAACAAAAATGAGAATTTCGCTGCTGTAGCGCGTTCTAATCCTAAAAATAAGGCGGTCGTCAACGTCGAGCCAGAACGAGAAACGCCAGGAATCAAAGCAAGTGTTTGTCCTAATCCAACTAAAATACCATCCCGAATCTGCAATGAATCGAAACCTCGCTTGCGAGTACCAATTTTTTCTGCCAAACCTAGTAAGAGCGCCATAATAATTGACATGATGGCAATAATTAATGCGCTCTCCGGTAAAATATCTTTCAAAAGAAAGCCGAAAATTAAAGCAGGCATTGTTCCTACTACAATACCGACAAGAATTTTCCATTCCTCACGTTGCCAGTCTTTCTCTTTTAGGGCTTCGATCCCACCTTTTACAATACTAGAAATCAGCGACCAAAAATACCCAACAATTGCTAAAACGCTGCCAAATTGAATTGCATCAACAAAATCTTTAGAACCTAGTTCTTTCCAACCAAATACCTTTGTCACAATCAGAAGATGTGCAGTGCTGCTGATTGGCAAAAACTCTGTAATACCTTGAACAATACCCAAAATAAAAGCTTGAATAAACTCCATATGCAATTAATACCTTTTTCCTGTTCTAGACATTATTATTTAACTGATGATGTTGCTTTATATACTCTCTATTGCACCCAATCTTGTAGAAAACTCAATTTTCCCGATCAATAACATCATCGAAGACGCTGACCATGTTCTTACACCCATCTCAATAAGTCAACGCAATTTCGGAAATTCATCAAACTTTAATATTTAGTGGACTGATGACAGTTCACTTTTTAACTTTCAAATTTTATCTCTCACCTCTCAGTAGTCGCTCATTTACAAGAGACCAAAAGAGGACAAGGGAATGGGGAGACAGAGGGACGTTGTATACCCATCACCAAGTGTTGCACCAGCGCCCAGAGTTTTATACCCCTACCAAATCTTATTTGTTGGCTATGTATCAGGTGGGGTCTGAATCCCCATCTAATTTCTCCCCTTGTCTCTTTCTTCAATACAGAGGAGTTGTGTACATAGTGCAACTTTAATGGATTAGTCTGGCGCAGAATGTTTTGTTTGGTTTGCACCAAGGCTCCCCGAAATTTCAGTATAATTACAATGCCCCTGGGGGGGATTTTAAAGTGTGATATCTTAAATAAGATAAAGTTTAGTAACAAATATTAAAAACTTTGATTAATAATACACTGTCCTCCTACACCGCTTCTACCCCTTCTATTGATACCGAGTTGGATTTAGCTGATACTGGGCAGAACGGTATCAAGCAATTGGAATCTACACTCTCCTTTTCTCCCTCTTTACCCTTATCTACTTCTGCCCGGCAAACTTGGTTAGTGTTTGCGGCGGCGGTTTTTTTGGTATCAGTGCCAGTATTTATAGAAGCGCCAATAGTGCGATCGCTACCAAGTCTGAGTTTAGCGCTGACAGCATTTTGGGTGTGGCTAAGTTTTACCTTGATGTCACGTCCTGCAACTTACGTCTGGGGGGATTTGCTCTTAGGGTTTAGCTGGAGTTGGTTAGCAGGAGCGATTTACTGGGGCTGGTTACGTTGGGAACCTTTATGGCATTTGCCAGTAGAGTCTATAGGCATACCATTTGCTTGCTGGTGTTTGGTGAAGAATTGGGGCAAGGTGGGTAACTGGTTTTATTTTGGCTCTTTGCTCGGTACAGCTTTAACAGATGTATATTTTTATCTAGTAGATTTGATGCCCTATTGGCGGCAAATCATGACAGTAGATGCAGATGGCGCACCGCAAATCTTACAAAATGCGCTGATGCAAGTACAAGCACCTTGGGGACAAAGTTGGGCCATAATTCTCGCCCTAATGCTATTAACAGTCGGCATTTTACCTTTAGGTCAAAAGCAAAAACACTGGTATGCCTTTGGTGGTGCAGTTTTGAGCACAATTTTGGTAGATAGTCTATTTCTGTTAGCTGCGATCGCAGCCTAAATATTAAAAAATTGTGTAATATTAAAGCCAAAACTTTCCCTAGCCCAATCTACGGCACATCAAGAATGATGCTGTAGATGATTAATTAGTTAAGAAATATTACATAACAATCCGTCAGCATCAAGTCTTCTTTGGTAGGTTTAGGGTATTAGACATCGCACGGTTTCGTGTCTGCTTGGGAGGTAGAATCAGCCACCCCGAAAAGCTTTCATCTACCTGGGAATGTTACCAGGATCATGGATACAACGCTATTGCAGCGATGTGGGCACTCTTACCACTATGAAAATTTTTGGCAAAAGTACAGTCAAACCCAGTAACGGCAAATATTGTGGATATTAATACGCTGTATATTAGTTTCTGATGACTGCTGTGTTGACTAAGCTATCAGGTTTTGTCCCTTGTCTTTTGTCTTTGGCGCTCTGACTAATGACTAATGACTGCTGACGGCTGTTAGCTTAAAACTTTTATTTCTGTTTGATGGAAAGAGGTAGAAAAATCGTGAAAGGATTGGCGCGTTTATTAACAGTGTTTAGTTTGTTACTTAGTTGCTGGGGATGGTTGGGAACAACTCAGATAGCCCAAGCTGCTAGTTTCAACAGTTTTGCTTTTCCCCAAGTCCCAGTTCTGGCAATTGAGCGGCAGAATCGGGCAGACGCTAAACTAGGAACGGAATTTGGTAAAAAAATTGATTTGAATAATACCAACGTCCGAGCTTTTCAACAGTATCCAGGGCTTTATCCCACCCTGGCTAAGAAAATCATCACGAATGCTCCCTACCAAAAGGTAGAGGATGTATTGGATCTTCCAGGATTGAGCGATCGCCAAAAACAAACCCTGCAAGCCAACCTAGATAAATTCACCGTGACAGAACTAGAGCCTGCCTTCAACGAGGGAGACGATCGCTTTAACAATGGCATCTACAGATAACTGCACGTGCAGTTTTTAATGTAGCAAATAGCACCCCACTCCTAATTCTAGGGAGTGGGATTATTCTATTAGAGATAAGGGGGAATAAGGAGAATAAGAGAGACAGGGAGGACAAGAGAGACAAAATAAAATTTTTCCTTGTCTTCCCCTGCTCCCCCTGCTTCCCCTCCCCCCTGCTTCCCCTGCTCCCCCTCCCCAATTACCTTGCCCCAGATAGATATTCCTAGTCAATTTGATGTCTTAGTAGTCGGCGCTGGTGCCGCCGGACTATACACAACGCTGTGTCTGCCAGAATCCTTGCGAGTCGGCTTGATTACCAAAGAAACCGTTGCTTTGTCCGCCAGTGATTGGGCACAAGGTGGCATTGCCGCAGCTGTAGCCCCAGAAGATTCTCCCACGCTGCACATTGAAGATACGATTCAGGCAGGTGCGGGTTTATGCGATCGCACTGCTGTAGAATTTCTCGCCCAAAATGCCCCTAGTTGCATTCAATCCCTAGTTAACTTAGGGGTAGCTTTTGACCGTCATGGTCAAGCTTTGGCTTTAACTTTGGAAGCCGCCCATTCTCGCCGCCGTGTTCTCCATGCTGCGGACACCACAGGAAGGGAAGTTACCACCACCCTCACCGCCCAAGTATTACGTCGCCAGAATATTCAAGTCATTCAGCAAGCTTTGGCTTTGAGTTTGTGGATTGAACCCGAAACTGGTCGTTGTCAGGGAATTAGCCTGTTTTATCAAGGTAAAATCACATGGGTAAGAGCTGGTGCTGTGGTATTGGCAACCGGCGGCGGCGGTCAGGTATTTGCCCAAACCACGAATCCGGCTGTGAGTACTGGTGATGGAGTAGCGATCGCAGCTCGTGCTGGCGCTATCCTCCGCGATTTAGAATTTGTCCAATTTCACCCTACTGCCCTCACTAAACCTGGTGCCGATCGCTTCCTCATCAGCGAAGCTGTACGCGGGGAGGGGGCACATCTTGTTGATAACGAAGGGCGGCGTTTTGCCTTTGACTACCATCCTGCGGGTGAACTCGCACCTAGAGATGTGGTCAGTAGAGCAATTTTCAGCCATTTACAACGTACCGCCCTTGATTTGGCGACTGCCCATGTTTGGTTGGATATGCGCCCTATCCCCGCCGACAAGATTCGTCAGCGCTTTCCCAACATCATCAAAGTTTGTCAGCATTGGGGCGTTGATGTTTTCCATGAACCAATTCCTGTAGCGCCAGCGGCCCATTACTGGATGGGTGGAATTGTCGCGGATCTGATGAATCGCACGAATATCCCCGGTTTGTACGCGGTGGGTGAAACCGCTAGTACCGGGGTGCATGGGGCAAATCGCCTTGCCAGTAATTCCCTGTTGGAATGTATTGTGTTTGGGGCCCAGATGGCTAATATTGAGTTGGAAAATATTGGGCTGCCATCAGAAACATCAGTGCTGCCATTACGGACATTTAGCCCTGATGCTAGTGAGTGGCACATCCAGCAAGCACAGCTAGAAGTACTCAGAGAGAAGTTACCACGTCTAGTGTGGGAAAATGCTGGTATTTGTCGGGAACAATCAGGGTTGGAAACTGCGATCGCTACTATTAAATCTTGGCAGAAAGATTTTGCTGCCTTGCCTTTAAGTCAATTCTTGCTTGCTTTACGTCCAGCAGAACCAGCTAGTTTTGACTTACCAGATGTTGAACGGCAACTGGCACTTTGGGCAGAAACCCGCAATTTATTAGATGTAGCTGATTTAATTCTCAAAAGTGCTGCTTTTAGAACCGAAAGCCGAGGCGGACACTACCGTTTAGATTATCCTCAACCAGACCCAAATTGGCAAGTCCACACACTTGTACAAACATATCATTGGTGGAAATCTCCACTATTATCTTGATTTAAGTTTGCAGAACATGATGGTAGTAAACCTGAGCCTTTCCCTTTGGGAAAAGGGGAGAGGCTAGTCCCAAGGGCGATAGGATATCTCCAAGTAAAGGATCTGGTGTCCAAGATAGTAGGTGCCTGATCGCACTGATTTCCCAAAATCTAAAATTGCCGTCAGCGAGTGCCGCTACCATGATAACTGTCGGGGCCACCATAATTTGGTGGAATATATGTGTCTTTTAAATTTTGAGAATTGACTTTGCGAGCGATTAAGGTGTTACTGCTAGTAGCGCCAAAAGTATTAGCACTTGCAGTACTAAACATACCCGTGCAAGTGGCAATTTTCGGTATTAATATGTAAGCACCTATGCACAATATTATAAACTTTGTGATTCTGAAGTTAGTTTTCATCGTTTTCAGTAAATTTACTAATTTTTAATTTCAAAACGTATTTTTTGCTGTCCAACGTATATTTACTGTGCTCTCTAAAAAGAGATTTTAACTTTATTAAATTATTGCTGTTACTGTACAAGTAATTGTGATGTTTGCTTGTAGATTAAGCTTAATCTGCTGCTAATAAATAGTTTTCATACTTAAGTGGTATTCTTAATAGGTCGTTTTTACATCAGTCTAAAGTTAGATATGTTGATGACTCACTGTGGGCATTTTGCTCAATTCACTATTTATTAATAATATCTTAATACTTTTAAGTATAAACACTATGTTCGTTGATTGACAGCTTTAGAAAAATATTAAATAATACTTATTTTATTGTATAGTTTTGATTTCAAAAATGTAAAGATATATAAAAACAAAACTATATAATTTCCATATTGTAAGGTTTTGCAAACTAGGGAACTATGTAATAAAAGTGAAAACCGAGACAGTATAAGTATATTTTTTTAGGTAAAAATAAATACAAAATATATTTATTTTTATAATTATCTCTGATAGATAATTCCTTTCTTACCTATGTTCTTAGGTTTAGTCTTCAGGTAAAAAAGCCTTACTAGGTCTCTATCTTGCCTAAAAAACGACTTCGCAGTATGTACACAATATTTTTTCAAGATAGTGCCTTGGACGTGTTTCCAGTCCACATTCCTAATTTGAAGGTAAAAATTATGACTTAATTTAAAAAATCTGGGCGCTTGACTATTGACTAATTAAGCAAACTCGTAGCGATTTTTACCCAAGCGCTTGGCACGGTACATTGCTGTATCAGCTTGTTTCATCAAAGTTTCACTGTCTTGACTGTTGTATGGGTAAACACTAATGCCAATACTGGCAGAAACGCGGATTGCATACCCATCTAAAACAATTGGCTTGCTAATACTACTTAAAATTTTTTCGGCGACTTTAGCAGCTATTTGGACATTAGGAATTGCCCGTAAAATCACAGTAAATTCATCGCCACCCAAACGAGAAACTGTATCACTAGCGCGTAAAGAGTTGCTGAGTCTTCCAGCAATGGTCATTAGCAAGCGATCGCCCATCTCGTGTCCCAGAGTATCATTGACTTGCTTAAAGCCATCTAGATCGATAAATAGCAGTCCCAGCAACAAGTTGTTGTGTTGCGCCCAATGTAATGACTCGTAAAGTTGTTCGGCAAAAAACTTGCGATTGGATAAACCGGTGAGGGGGTCGTGATACGCTAAATAACGCAAGTGGTCTTCTTTGAGTTTTAATTCATTGTTAGAGCGGAATAGTTCAGCAGCAGTACGCTTAAGCTTTTCTTCCATCAACTTGCGCTGAGTAATATCTCGGATGACCCCAACTAAAAAGAAATTGCCAGCTGAGTCTTTGTGGAGCGATCGCTTAGTGGCAATTTGATAAGTCTGTCCATCTGAATTTGTAAATTCTTCTTCATGTTCCTGGGGTTGCTGAGTCCGAAAAACAAGATCATCCTGTTGTCGAAACACATCAGCTTCATGTTTAGGGAAAAAGTCATAGTCTGACTTTTCAATTAACAACTTATTCGGATAACCGATAAATCGACAATACGCCTCATTTAAAACAATCCACTGGTGCTGTTCATTTTTCACAAAAATTGGATCGGGAATGGTGTTGATGACGTGATGCAAAAATTCTTTGGAACGTTTCCACTCTTCCTGCATGTGAGCAATACGACTGGTCATCCAAATAGCTGAACTGCCAAAGCTAAACAGTGAAGGAATAATTGGTATCCACCAACCGTACAAGAAAGCAAAGTATGCACTCAGGGTCAATACAAAGCAAGAAACTAGGATACCGAGGAGGCTCCTAGTTGCGTTTCGTATCCGCCATGTTGTCACGGCTCCCAAATAAGACCAGACAAAAACCCACAAGTATTCCACCAAGTCAGTCCAGACTTTGAGTAATGGTCTTCCATCAAGAGCGGCTGAAATTAACTCACTAATAAAATAAGCTTGCAGTTGAATACCAGGTACAGGCTTTGCCGTACCCATTACACTACTGGAGTAGGGAATGAACACAAAATCCTGGAGACTGGGTGCGGTGGAGCCAATGAGTATAATCCGATCTTTGATTAAGTTTTCTTTGACTTTATCTGCTAGTACATCTCTCATCGATACCTGGCGAAAACTACAAAATTCTCCAGATGAACTTTGACATTTGGGTTTAGGAAAATTGGTCAAAAGTTGGTAGCCTCTAGCATCAGCTCCCACATAAGCACCATCATTAGCCTCAAAACGAGTAAATGCTGCTTTACCCAATTGCAAATACTTAGGGTTGCTTTTTGCTTTAGTAGGAGTAATTTCCTTTGACTTTAAATACAATAAAGCCAACTTCAGGGCAAAACTTTCGTGTACTTGACTTTTAACGTGCCAATACAACAAACTGCGACGTACTTTACCATCAAGATCATAAAGCACGTTGTTAAAGCCCACTTGATCCTCATTCAGTCCCAGTGGAGGCGAAACACTAACGTTTTTGTTTTTGTCATTTGCTAGGAGTTCAATACCAATTAAGTTGGGCAATGACTTATAAGCATTACGTAACTCTTGATTACCAGGGTCTACTGGCAAATTTCTGTAGATATCTAAGCCAATAGCACGGGGTTTGTGGACATTTAATTTTTGCAACAACTGGGCAATCTTCTGATCTGGAATCGGCCACGAACCTACTTCGTCTAAATAGGCCTCATCAATCACTACGATCGTAATACGCTCTTCTGGCGGTTCATTTGGACGTAAGCGAAAAAATTGATCCAAAGCTGCCAACTCCAAAGATTGCAATAATCCGATGGAGTGCAAAAGCAGGACGCAGACTGCAACGCTGGCCGCAGCGATCAATTCTCTGTGTCCTCGACTAAGCGATTGTTTCAGTCCAAAGATTAACTTCACAAAACGCTTGCCTAGCTGCTGATTCATTCCCATTACCTAGTAGGGAGAAATATTCTCTATTTCCTATAGTTATTAACTATCGGACTAACATAGCTCAAGTGGGAGCTAAATAGAGTTTCTAAGAGTTTTTTCAACTCAGCAAGGTTCTTCAATACATCGTAGTATTTGTGATGTCATACCATATATTGAGGCCAATTATCTGACCAAACGGCAACTGAGACTCTTGTGGCTATCAGCACAAATTAATAAATATTGTTGAAAGTGAGTTCAGTGAATTTAACGCCCAAAGCCTTGTGTGGTAAAGCTTACTCAATTAAACTCGCAAATTTGGGAGCAATTAGGTATTTTACTAAGAATTATGGTAACTTCCAACAGATACACCTTTGGGTTTGGCGCTGACATGATTACATCCCAAGGTGGCTCCCAAGTGCTGTAAAAAGAAATTAAAGTATACATTATTTTAGAGCAAATGTACTTATTTAATTTCCTTTAGCTTAGAGTGTTTGCAGATAAAAGCCGCAGGGAAATTGGTAATTGGGTATTGGATAATACCTACTATCTATTACCAAAAACAAAAAAGCCAACTAGAAACAGATTTTACTGTCATCCAGTTGACTATGGGGTGTGAATTACACCGTACCGCTAGGTTGGTGTAGGC
The DNA here is from genome assembly GCF_034531305.2 of Nostoc sp. ChiQUE02. Lineage (NCBI taxonomy): Bacteria > Bacillati > Cyanobacteriota > Cyanophyceae > Nostocales > Nostocaceae > Nostoc > Nostoc sp. ChiQUE02. The sequence continues at coordinate 42,283 of NZ_JAVRBN020000007.1, read as the reverse complement.
TTACCGATTCATTCAGAATCGCCTTGAGGCTTCTCAAGGCAATTACTTGAAATACTTGAAGTTACGAGCGCCCGTGTAACCAGAAACTTTCGCTAGTTCCTCTAAGTTTTGGACTCCGCTATAGCTTTTATCATTGATGATCCAAGTGGGGAAGCCTTCAATTTTTGCGGCTTTACAAAGTTCCGTTTGAGCTTTCAGTCCATCGGGAGCGCACTCTACTTTAATATCACTATTGATTATTTCCTCGGCTTCTTTACCAAAAAGCAGCTTTTGTTCATGGCAGTGAGGACACCAGTAAGCGCTGTATTCCTTCGCGCCTACCTTTGCCAGATGGCGTGCTAAGGCTATTTCTGCCTCACCAGAAGTAGTGGTAACTTCCCAACCGAACGCTGGGTTGGCGTTTTCCTTAGGAGTAAAAGTAATTTTTGTGGGTTGTCCAGGAGTTCCAGGTGTAACACTTTGTTCATTCACGCCAGCATAGACGCCTAAAGTACCAATCAGCGTTACCATCCCTACGATCAGGGCGGTAAAAAAGATTTGTCCAATATCTTCCCAAGTCCGACCGATAATCGTCAGTACCAAAAGACTGAGGGAAAACAAAGCTGAACCAATACAGTAAGGACAAATAGCTTTGATTTGAGATGTCAGCACATACATTAAGTAGCCGCTAAAGACAGACATAGCGATCGCACCCACCAGCAGCAGCCACCACGTCCAATTTTCTAATTGTTTGCGGCTATTGTTTTCTCCTGAGTTGAATACCAAGGGAGCCAAAGCCAATATCACCATACTGGTGTATGCCAAAAACCCAAACAAAGCTAATGGCTGACCAAAAACCGTTGCCCAAGGACTGGAAAGCACATCATTACAGCCCTTAGCACCAGCCTGTGCCACGCAAGCGGCACTGCCTCCTGTTAACTTTTCTATAGTGAGATAACCTGTTGTCAGGGCACCACATCCAGCGATCGCGGCAATCAATGGACGTGACCATTTATGAATCCAAGGAGTAGAACGACGGCGAATCATAAACTGCTATTGGTAATGGGCATTGGGCATTGGACATTGGGCATTGGGCATTAGTTATTTCTCCCCATTGGGGATTGGGTAGTGGTAATTGGGTATTGAGTATTATTTATTTTTCACCATGCCCTATGCTCCATGCCCAATCCCCCAGTTAAGAATGTAACTTCACTTGTTCTGCTGATTTACTTTCACCTTTGGAGTTCCAATTGCGATGTGCGACTTCCACAAATTGGCTGACACGAATTGGGTCAATTGGTTGCTCTATGCGTCCATGACGTTTCAAGGAACTGGAAACTATTACACCATCTGCTGCCTGCATCAATGTATCAATATTTTCCAAATTGGCCCCACTACCGATGAACACTGGCGTGCCAGCTGCTGCACCACAAGCTAGTTCCAAATCTTCTAAGTTAGGAGGACTACCAGTAGCCCAGCCAGATAAAATTACCCCGTCTGCTAAACCCCTTTCAATGGTGTCTTTCACGGCGACTGTGAGATTTGGAGAACTCAAAGGACGGGCGTGTTTCACCAACACATCGGCCAGGATTTTAACATCACACCCTAACTCCCGTCGATAGCGGAGTAGTTGATGGGCTTCTCCCTCAATTAATCCTTGATCGGTTGCCATCACCCCTGTGAGGACGTTGACGCGGATGAATTGTGCCTGTACACAGCTAGCGATCGCCATTGCACTTTTGGCATCGTTTCGCAAAACATTTAAGCCTATAGGCAAAGTCACCAAATTCTGTATCCGCTGCACCACAATGGTCATGGCACTCACAACCACTGGATCGACTTGGCTTTTGGTAAACGGCGCGTCGAAAAAATTCTCGACAATTAGACCATCAACCCCTCCACTTGCCAGGGCTGCGGCTTCTTGTTCGGCGCGGTCAATCACCGCTTTGAGGCTACCTCCCCAACGGGGTGAGGTAGGCAGTGGTAGCAGGTGAACCACGCCAATAATTGGTGAGCGAGTTTTAAATATCTGATATAAGTCCACGTCTTTAATCCGCCTCGCGGAGTCCAGAGTCCAGATTTTTTTGACTATTGAACGCCAGTTCAACACCACTCCCTTGAAGGTCGGGAACCTCTATATAAGGGTGGCTCTTCAACGGGGGAAACCCCGCACGTGACTGGCTCCTCTTGACCCTTGACTCTTGACTTTTCATTAACTAGTCAAATGTGTTTTATGATAGTCGGTTTACTGCCTCCTTCCTAAGATGGAAATTGGCGTCAAACCTCCCATAAGATATGTTAAGATAAAACCTGGCTACAAGAGGAGTTTGCCACTCACTAGACGCAAGGCAGCTTTCCGTGGTTTAGGCGTCTCGTCCGCGCACAGTCGTAGGACTTGCCAATCGCCAGGGTAGCATTACTGCTTTATAGGCGTAGTCGCTTTCGTCGACTTCCCTGAGGGTAGCGACTTCTCACAACAAGCCCTTTGGGCGGCTTCCCGATGGGTAGGTTAACAACGCACACGCTGTGGTAATGTAAAATACCAATAGGCGAATTGTTAAAAAAGATTACAAGTGTCAAATGTACCCAAAGACACTTCAATTTACCCTGGGGAACAGATTGATAAAAATATCATAACATGACCTCTATTTTTATTATTAATAGAGTCATAAGTCCACGGACAGTTGCTGACAGTGGGAATATGCCGCTGTACTGTTATTAGAAGGATAGTGATAGGAAAAAAGCGAAATTAGCGCCGGAATGTTTGACTACAAGAAAAAAATGAAGATATTTTCAAAATATGGGTGACAAGCCAACAATTGCCATTTCTCACCTGGGCTGCGAGAAAAACCGAATTGATACAGAGCACATGCTGGGAATGCTCGTAGAAGCAGGCTACGGTGTAGATACAAATGAAGAGTTAGCAGATTACGTTATTGTTAATACCTGTAGTTTTATTGAAGCAGCGAGACTTGAATCTGTCAGAACTTTGGTGGAACTGGCAGAGGCAAACAAAAAAATCGTAATAACTGGCTGTATGGCGCAACACTTCCAAGAACAACTTTTGGAGGAGTTACCCGAAGCAGTAGCCGTTGTGGGTACAGGCGATTATCACAAAATTGTAAATGTAATTGAGCGTGTAGAACAAGGTGAGCGGGTCAAACAGGTTAGTATTGAGCCAACCTACATTGCCGACGAGACTACACCACGCTATCGCACGACAACGGAGGGCGTAGCTTACCTCCGGGTTGCGGAAGGATGTGATTATCGTTGTGCATTTTGTATAATTCCTCATCTCCGAGGGAACCAGCGATCGCGTACTATTGAATCTATAGTCGCCGAAGCCGAGCAGTTAGTTAGTCAAGGGGTAAAGGAAATTATTCTAATTTCCCAAATCACCACTAATTACGGTTTGGATATTTACGGTCAGCCAAAATTAGCCGAATTACTTCGCGCTTTGGGGAAAGTAGATATACCGTGGATCAGAATGCATTACGCTTATCCCACGGGACTGACCCCAGATGTGATCGCGGCCATCCAAGAAACACCCAACGTCTTGCCTTACCTCGATTTGCCCTTGCAGCATTCTCATCCAGAGATTCTCCGCGCCATGAACCGTCCTTGGCAAGGGCGCGTAAATGATGGGATTATAGATCGCATCAAAGCGGCGCTACCAACAGCCGTATTGCGGACAACATTTATTGTTGGTTTCCCAGGAGAAACAAGCGAGCATTTTGAGCATCTACTAGAGTTCGTCCAGCGGCATGAATTCGACCATGTTGGTGTTTTCACCTTTTCCTCTGAGGAAGGAACCCCAGCTTACAAGCTACCAAATCAGTTGCCCCAATTGGTAATGGACGAGCGCCGATACCAACTTATGGAACTCCAGCAACCGATTTCTCAAAAGAAAAATCAACAGGAAGTAGGCAAAATCGTTGATGTCCTGATTGAGCAAGAAAATCCTGAAAGTGGTGAATTAATCGGTCGTTCAGGTAGATTTTCCCCAGAGGTTGATGGTCTGGTGTATGTCAAAGGCCAGGCAAAATTAGGAACCATCGTACCAATAGCGATTCACCACGCTGATACATACGACCTCTATGGTCAAGTAGTCAATAACTAAATTGTCATTTGTCTTTTGTTAAATAACCCTTACGGGTTCGCCCTTCTTTTGAAGTATTTTCTCATGGGGGGTTTTCCCTAAGACTCCGCTTGCTGACTAATGACTAATGACTAATCCAAAAATCCTTACATAAAATTTAGGAGAATTAATGACTCTTTCATTCCAAGAATTAGGCATTTCCCAAGAACGTGTCGAACAACTAGAAAAAATCGGTTTTACCGAACCAACTAACATTCAAGTGCAAGCAATTCCCCAATTGCTAGCCGGTCGTGATGTGGTAGGTCAATCTCAAACTGGAACAGGCAAAACGGCAGCATTTTCACTGCCAATTTTAGAGCGGCTGGATATTAATCAAAAAGCCGTGCAAGCCATAGTTTTAACACCAACTCGTGAATTAGCGATGCAAGTTCACGATGCGATCGCGCAATTCATTGGTAATGAAGGATTGCGGGTGTTAGCAATCTATGGTGGTCAATCAATTGACCGCCAAATGTTACAACTCAAACGTGGCGTTCACATGGTTGTGGGCACTCCAGGACGGGTGATCGATTTGCTAGATCGCGGCTGTTTAAAGCTCGATCAAGTGAAGTGGTTTGTGTTGGATGAAGCTGATGAAATGTTGAGCATGGGCTTTATTGATGATGTGGTGAAAATCCTCTCTCAAGCGCCCGTAGATCGCCAAACAGCTTTATTCTCGGCAACAATGCCACCATCAATTCGGATGTTGGTGAACAAGTTCTTGCGATCGCCTGCGACTGTCACTGTTGAGCAGCCAAAAGCCGCTCCTAACAAGATTAATCAGGTAGCTTACCTGATCCCCCGTCACTGGACAAAAGCCAAAGCTTTACAGCCGATTCTGGAAATGGAAGATCCAGAAACAGCTTTAATCTTTGTCCGCACCAGACGCACAGCCGCAGAACTCACCAGTCAATTACAAGGGGCTGGTCACAGTGTTGATGAATACCACGGTGACTTATCCCAACAAGCACGGGAACGGTTATTGAGCCGATTCCGTAACCGTCAAGTCCGCTGGGTGGTAGCAACTGATATTGCGGCACGAGGATTAGATGTTGATCAACTTTCACATGTGATCAACTACGACTTACCCGATAGCGTAGAAACTTACGTCCATCGCATTGGTCGTACTGGTCGTGCTGGCAAAGAAGGAACAGCAATTTCTTTAGTACAACCATTTGAGCGGCGCAAGCAGCAGACATTTGAACGTCATAACCGTCAAAGTTGGCAATTGCTGACCATTCCTACACGCGCCCAGATTGAAGCGCGACACATCCTGAAATTACAAGAACAGGTACGGGAAGCTCTGACAGGTGAGCGTTTGGCTTCATTCTTACCAATTGTCAGCGAACTAATTGAAGAATACGATGCTCAAGCGATCGCCGCAGCTGCACTACAAATCGCTTACGATCAAACTCGTCCCGCTTGGTTGAACTCAGATGTGGAAATTCCTCAAGAAGAATCCTCCACTCCCAAACCAAGACTGGGCAAACGTCGTGAATCTTCCAGCGATCGCCCCCGTTCTGCGTGGAAATCAGATAGCAGCAATGGAGATGAAGAAAGACATTCTTCTCCCAAGCCCAAACTGCGGACAAGTAGTCGTGATTCTTCCGCATCCCCTAGTAAAAAGTTAGGTTCACCTACAGCTAGGGAATCAGCTTCTTAGTCAACAGTTAGAAGTTAATCAATTTTGGATTTTAGATTTGAGATATCTTCTTCAATCCAAAATCCAAATTTAAAATTGGAGAGTTGAGAGTTAAGAGTCAAGAGTTAAGATGTTGACTTTGGACTCTTGACTTTTTGGCTTTTTTAGAAAGTTCAAAAACACTACAGCCAAGGACGACTAACTTGTTCTAATTCTCCAATTTCATCGTCGCTCAATCTCCAGCCTAAAGCACCAGCATTCTGCCGCACCTGTTCGGCCGTCTTCACTCCAGCAATGGGAATAACGTTACCCTGAGCAATTAACCAGTTGAGAGCAACTTGAGCAGGGGTGCGATCGTATTTTTCCCCAAAATTGCGTAGCAAAGATATGACTGGGGCAATTTTTTGCAGACCTTCTTTCTTAAATCGCGGGTCTATTTTCCTTGCACCAGTAGGGGTTTCAGCACTATCAATACTGTACTTGCCTGTGAGTAATCCCTGTGCTAAAGGACTATAAGCCAAGATAGTTACACCCAACTCACGGGCAGTTGCCATAATACCCTTGCTTTCAATTTGGCGACTGAGTAAAGAATAGCGCACTTGGTTCACAGCCAAAGCCACTCCCCGATCCGCTAATATTTGATGCGCGTCCCGCATTTGCTCTGCTGAGTAATTACTTACACCGACTGCGGCAATTCTGCCCCGCTTCACTTCATCCGCTAGGGCATTCATCAAAGTTTTTTGACTTAAAAAGAAGGCAAAAGGCCAATGCACTTGGTACAGGGCGATTTGCTCTAATTGCAAGCGTTTGAGGCTATCTGTTAAAGCATCAGAGACGGATTGGGCTGTAAATCGCCACGGTACGGGACCAAACTTTGTGGCAATTTGTACAGGTTGTTGTGTCTGTTGCAAAAATTGCCCCAAAAATTTCTCTGATAGTCCCATTCCGTAGATTTCGGCAGTATCAAAGAAGGTAACACCAGCCTCTAAGGCTGCTGTAAAGGCTTCTTGTAACTGTTCTGGGCCGTAGCGATCGCCATAATTCCAAAAGAGTTTATCACCCCAAGCCCAAGTGCCTATGCACAAGGGTGTAACAACTGGGCCATTTTGCCCCAATGTGATGTTTTCCACGGTTGCAAAATTTCGTTTATTTACATTTCTTTACTTTTATAGTGTATCGTTACAGACAAGATTGGGTGCGATCGTCACCACTTGGCTGCAAATCTTGTGGTGCGTAGGCGTAGCCCGTCGTAGACATCGTGGTTTGCGTAAAGATTTACAAATCACACCTGACAATATATCTATTCTCATAATTAAGGGAGGCCAATAACCTCCCTTTCATAATAGTTGAGTGTATTTACCTGTATTTAAGAATTAGATGATTTATCCTGCTTGGCTTTTTTGATTAATTCCATATAGACATTAATCTCACTAATTTCTACATCATGTTCAACTCTGGTTACTTTCCATTTCTCTTTTTTTAGGTAAACTTCTTCTCCTACTCTGGGAGTAAATTGGAGATCGTAGAACTTTTTTAGAAAATCTTTTTGATTTTCTTCCCATAATATTACTTTGACTGGTTCTTTACTCATTGCTTATGCCTTTTTATTTACTAGATGAAGGTAAGTAGTTTGATGACATACATACGGCAAGTTTATCTTACTAATTTAATGGAATAGCGTAGTTAAAACCACATTTTCACATTGATATTTTTATGTGGCTTGTTCCATATCCCTGATAACTTTAGTAAAGTTTGAGATGGTTGGATGTCAATGATACATCTATATAATGATCGCTAACTATGACACCAGCATGACCAGTAAAAGCCGAAGTCTATGCTTATACTGGTGTTGGTATAACTGGTTGCTAAATAATTGTGATCGCAACTTCAACTTTTCATTCGCTGATTTAGAGCGGGTAGGGTTTATCTTTATTTAAAGAGAGAGAGATTAAATCCTAATAAACCATACGAAAAAGTAGCTATGGCAAGCGGTGAAGTATTTGATACCAAAACAAAATCCCTATCTGTGCCAAGGGTAAATCTGCTGACCATGTTCCGGCTGGGTTTATTTCAGATGGGGTTGAGCATGATGTCCATTTTGACTCTGGGCGTACTCAACAGAGTCATGATTCAAGAAATAGCAATTCCGGCGACGCTGGTATCAGTAGTTCTAGCACTGCCTTTATTTGTTGCTCCTTCGCGTGTCTGGTTCGGACAGATTTCCGATGCCAAGCCGTTATGGGGATACCACCGCACGGCTTATGTTTGGGTGGGTGCGGCAATATTTGCGATCGCAGCATTTTTAGCTGTACAAGTAATGTGGCAGATGAATCTTGCTGGAAATAGTGCAGGTACTTGGGTATGGACAACCCAAACAATCGGCTGGACAGCACTTTTGGCTTTAGTTTTCGCTGTCTACGGTCTAGGAATTTGTGCTAGCGGTACTGCTTTTGCTGCTTTGTTGGTGGATATATCTGAAGAAGATAACCGTTCTAAAGTAGTCGGTGTGGTTTGGTCGATGCTAATGGTGGGGATTATTGTTGGCGCGATTATCAGTGCCAGCTTGCTGAAACAGTTAACGCCAGAAGCAACTGTAGAAACCTTGCAGCCAGCAATCAACCGATTGTTTACTATCGTCCCAGCAATTGTATTTGGTTTAGCGATCGCAGCGACATTCGGCGTAGAAAAAAAATACTCTCAATACTCAACCCGTTCCACACTGGTGAACCGGGAAGACAGTATTACTCTAAGCAATGCTTGGAAAATCTTGACAGCTAGTCCGCAAACAGGTGTATTTTTTACCTTTTTACTGGTGATGACTATCAGTTTGTTTATGCAAGACCCGATTTTGGAACCGTATGCGGGTCAAGTGTTTAAAATGCCTTTAGCGGAAAGTACCAAATTAAATATTTTTTATGGAACGGGTCTACTGATTGCCTACGGTGTTACTGGCTTTTACATTGTCCCGCGTTTGGGTAAGCGCAGAACTGCACGTTTCGGCTGTATGTTAGTAGCATTCTGTGCAATATTGCTAGGTATATCAGGATTCACAGCTAATGCAGCAGTTCTTAAACTAGGTTTGGTCTTGTTCGGTTTAGCCACAGGTTTCTTAACAACGGCAGCAATTAGCTTGATGTTGGATCTCACCGCAGCAGAAGCCGCAGGTACATTTATTGGGGCATGGGGATTAGCGCAGTCCCTCTCTAGAGGTGTGGCGGTAGTAATCGGAGGTACAGTTTTGGATATTGGACGCAAGCTGTTACCTAGCCCAGAGTTAGCTTATGGACTGGTATTCGTTCTAGAAGCTGTAGGAATGGTGGTGTCGATTTGGTTTCTGAATCGGGTGAACGTTACAGAATTTCAAACAAGTACCAAGCAAGCGATCGCATCTGTTTTGGAAAGCGATTTAGACTAAACTAGAAACTTAACCCAACCCGAATCTACCTAATCGCCGCTCAAAAACCCCTTTGCGCGAGAATTAACCAATGAATGATTTTTGGACAACAATTCTTGATTTTGCCCAAACTACCACTACCAGAGTGGGCAAGCAGCTAATGCAAGATTTTGGGAAAGTACAGGCTTCCCAAAAAGCTGATGGTAGTTTGGTGACGCAAGCAGATAAATGGGCAGATCGGGAAATTCGGGATGCGATCGCTTCTAATTTCTCTGGTTACGGCATTTTGAGCGAAGAGAGCGATCAGTCATTTCCCGGTACTGAATGGTGCTGGGTAATTGACCCTCTCGATGGTACAACCAACTTCACACGCGGCATTCCCATCTGGACAATATCTCTGGGTTTACTGTATCAAGGTACGCCCATTTTTGGTTATATTTACGCACCAACCTTGAATCAAGCTTTTCATGGTTTCTGGGCAGGTTCATCTGGTTTAGCAACGCCAACAGGAGCATTTCTCAACCACCACCCCATCCACACCAGTGTTGATAGTCCCAGCAACAATCACTTTTTTAACCTCTGTTCGCGTAGCACCGCAGTTATCCAAAACGGCTTTCCCTGCAAAATTCGGATGTTGGGTGTAGCTAGCTATAACTTTTTGACGGTTGCCACTGGGGCTACTCTAGGTGGTATTGAGGCGACACCAAAAGTTTGGGACTTAGCGGGAGCTTGGGTAATTGTCCAGGCTGCTGGTGGGGTCTGGTCATCGCTTAAATCAGAACCATTTCCATTATCACCGGGAGAAGATTATAGCGATCGCTCTTTTCCTACCCTTGTGGTTAGTCGTCCTGAATTAGTTTCGGTATTTCAACCTTTTCTCGAAGGCGTAAAAATTTAATCTAATTTGCCACTCTGCCGCCTGGATACAATGATTTTGTCAACCAGCCTAGTGGGCGGCGATATTCCCGACATTAAACTTAACAAAACCCTAGTCAAACAAAGAATTTAGTATAAATAAAGCTGGTGATAATCCTGATTTAAGTGCAAGACCAGTGTAGTTATTAATTTAAGTAGTGTAGTGGCTTACATTACACTGGTTAATTAAGTATAAATAATTTTATGTTGTCTGATTTAGATTTAATTCGAGAGTTTGTACAAAACTCTATCCAGAAAAAAGAAGTTTTGTTGTCAAATCCTGCTTTGACAGCGCAAACAGTCTATAAAACCAACCAACTGACAGCAAAATCTGAAGGCGTAATTGCCACCGCCCAACTATCTAATACGCTATCTGAATTCTTGATTTCTCCAAAAACATCTCAGTGGGAATTGATAAATCAGGCATTAGCAGAATATAGTTATCTCCTCAAAGGAGAAGTAGATAGTCGGGGTTTCTATCAGTATGAACACTGCGAAGTTCCCAGAGGCTATCAGATGCACTGCACTAAATCTGTGCTTCTATGGCGAGCTTGGTGGAAATATCGCAAGTATACTTTAAGACCAGGTATTCCATTAGAACTTCTGATTAGGACACGAGATTCATGGTATCCAATCCGAGATTTAATTATTAGCGACGGACTTCTTTATATCAAAACTTTAGGAAGCGAGATAGCACTTGACTCAGAAGACTTGGTTACTTGGTTAAGCAAAATTGATGTAACCAAAATTAAAGAAATACCTAGTACAGAGACGTAAGCGTGGGTATGGGTATATAGATGTATGCCCATACAGTCGATTCATTATCTTGCAAAGATTTTTGAAACTGGTATTACAACATATTAGGCAAAGGACGTGAAGAAGAATGAAAGGACTTTGGCTCGAAAACAACCAGTTGCAATTACGTACAGACATTCCCATTCCAGAACCACCACCAGGAGAAGCTTTGGTACGCGTCTTGCGTGCGGGTATCTGTAACACTGACCTGGAACTACTCAGGGGCTATTATCCCTACACGGGTATTTTGGGGCATGAATTTGTCGGCGTTGTTGAACAAGGGCCAGAACACTTAGTTAACCAACGCGTAGTTGGAGAAATCAACGCTGTGTGTGGCCATTGTCGGTTTTGTCTTTGCGGACAACCAACTCACTGCGAAAATCGCACTGTTCTGGGTATTGTCAACCGTAATGGAGCCTTTGGTGAATATCTCTGTTTGCCGATAGAGAACCTGCATCCCGTCCCTGATAATGTGCCAACAGAACTAGCAACATTTACTGAACCTTTAGCAGCAGCTTTGGAAATTCAGCAGCAAGTGCTATTGCGTCCAAATGACCGGGTGCTAGTGGTTGGAGATGGCAAACTAGGGCAGTTAGTAGCCCAGATACTAGCCCTAACTGGCTGTGAACTCTTAGCTGTGGGGCGTCATCGAGACAAATTAGCTAACTTAGAGGCACGGGGGATAAAAACGAGTCTAGCCGACGCTGTTACAGATAGATATTTCGATATCTCAGTAGAATGTACTGGTAACCCAGAAGGATTTGCGATCGCCCGCCGTGCCCTACGTCCCCGTGGTACGCTTGTACTGAAAAGTACTTATTCTGGCAACCTCAGCCTAGATGCTTCTTCTTTAGTAGTGGATGAAATCACCCTCATCGGCTCCCGTTGTGGCCCCTTTCTCCCAGCCCTCCAGCTACTAGCCACGGGAAAAGTTGACGTGCAACCTTTGATTCATGCCACCTACCCCCTCATTGAGGGACTTGCAGCTTTTGAACACGCTCAGAGTCGGGGTGTTTTGAAGATATTGTTAGAGATTGGTTAAAAAAGTTAGGAGTTGGGAGTTAAGAGTCTCCTCTTGCTCCCTTGCATCTTCTGCTCCCTCATCCCTTTAGTACAGATAAGGATTCGTCTTCGGTTGATAGTCAGAGCAATCAATCGCTTCTACTGTATTGGCAATAGATGGGCGTACAGTGCATTTAAGACGGTAATTATCGGTAAAAAATTGGCAGCCAGTACAGGGAATTTGATGCATTTGCTTGGCTGTAGTCACACTATCTCGCGCCGCCGCCCAGAGACTCAAAACAATAAGAATAGTTACAGTCCAAGCACCGATAAAACAAATTGGGATTAACAAAGGTTGAATCCCATCAATGAGAAAAGATATCAGTTTAAACACGATATGTCCTGATACAAACTAGGAGTTAGAAGTATATTAACTCCTAACTCCTAATTCCTAACTTCTCACCATAGAAGTATAAGTTAAATGCCAGCATGACCCAGCGCTAAACCAGTGACCAGCATTCCCAGAACAAGGAACGGTTGGGCGCTGGCTTGGTATTTAACATCATTCTTCACGGGGTCGCGCAGGAAATACATATCCTGTAAGGTGATTTGCGGAATGATTAACAGTATTAGTATTGCTGCATACAAATTCTCATGGATGCTAACAAGATAAGCTGCGATCAATCCTTGAAATACATCAATCGTTACTACACAAATCCATGCCGCAGTAGTGATGCCAAACATTACGGGTAGTGAATTTAATCCTAGCTGGCGATCGCCTTCTACACTCTTAAAATCATTGACAATGGCAATACCCAATCCAGCCAAGCTGTAGAACATTGTCAAAATCACAATTGTGGAATTGAGATCGCCAAACAAAGCGTGTCCTGTAGACCAAGGTAGGGTGATATAGCTTGCACCCAAGGCGTAGCTACCTAGCCAGCCGTTTTGCTTGAGTTTCAGGGGAGGTGCAGAATAAATGTAGGCGATGAAAGAACCGATAATCGCGATCGCTGTAATTGTCGGGAATTCATGACCAGACCACACATCTAGCACAAATGCCAAACCAATACCAGCAATCAGTAATACCCAAATCTGAATAATTACCTGGGGTAGGGGAATTGCTCCAGAGGGAATGGGGCGATAGGGTTCATTGATGGCATCGATTTCGCGATCGTAGTAATCATTGAGGATTTGGGTGTAACCTGTCATCAATGGCCCAGCCAGTAACATACAGGTTGCTACCTTCAATACATTTTCCAGCGTCCAAGTATAGTTACCAGAAGAAGCCGCACCACAGACTACGCCCCAAATTAGGGGAATCCAGGTAATCGGCTTCATTAGCTGCAAACGAATTTTCCAAATTGAAGTTTCCCCAGGTGCTGCACCTTTCATTCCCAGCAGCTGCCTAGTTTTCGCACTGCGATTGCCAGATGCGATTGCTTGCTCATTGGGATTATTTGCTACTGAGTCTAATACCTCAGATGGGTTAGGGTCTGGGGTAATGGGAGTTGATTCTGACATAAGGTTTATTAATGAGTTAGAAGTTAGAAGTTAGGAGTTATGAATTATTAGTTAGGAGTTAGAAGTTATAAATTATTTTTATTCCTAACTCCTTACTCTTAACTCCTAACTTTGTTCCTAACTAACTTAAAACGAAATTATCAAATAATTATTCTGAAACTTTGCTCCAGCAACAGGTCTACCACTCAAAGCAGGGGGTAGGGAAATATTCCGTCGCTGGTCTCCTGCTTCTACCGTGACTTCTGGACCATACTGAGTGAGTTTGACCTGCTTTTTGTCAAATCCTGGCAAGAATAAGCGTACTTGACGATTGTGGATGTCTATTTCAATTGGTTTGGGAGCCTGTAACGCTTGTGCTTCAAAGTTGGGTAGAGCGTCTATCAGTGGTTGCCAATCACCTGTTGGCGAGTCGGGAACGACGCTCACAGGTAGGGGAATAAATTCCTCCGATAGGTTGACATTGGTCTCAGTAGACACAAGGAGAACACCACCAACAGTTAAACCAATTTGTTGAGCACTACCCCACAAATAACGAGCATTCGCTACCTCGATAGGATCTCCTGTGGTCACCAAGAAAGCAGCGAGACGCTTAGGGTCAGCAAGAGCGGCTCTCCCCTTTTCTAAGAAATTATTAACTTGGTTAGTGGGCCCTGCAAAATTATCTGCTGTCCAGTTGACATTGAAAAAGCTGCTAATCAGCGGTTGAATCAAGGGCGATTCAGTAATTGTTTTCCCCAAATCGGAGTTGACAAACAATTGCCGAAATCGCCGGACATACCAACTGAGAGATTCTGGTAAACCCAACATCCGCAACGTTAAAGAGTCACCCGTGCCATGGTAGACGATCGCATCATATTTGCCACTGGTATCATATTCGCGGATAGCATTCAGGGCCAGGGCGTTGTCCATGCCTGGTAATACTACCAGTTCTTGACCAAAAACGTCTTTGAAGATGGGCGTGCGGAGGTATTGCGCCTCCAGTTTCTTCGCTTCATCCCAGTTGCGTTCTAGCAGTACAGATGCTTGAAACTGCACTGCTTGTAAATTGGGAGCGATTTCCTGGGGATCGGCAGCAATGGGAGTACCCAGCAGGATTGGCAATGTTGGTTCTGCTTGTCCTGCTAGGAGTACGCGCTTGCCTTGACTTGCCAATAATTTGGCGGCGGCGATCGCAATTTTGGTACGAGCGGTGCCGCCTTTGCCCAAAAATGTCAATATTAGAGCCATTACTTGATTCCTATTTTCACCGCCGGTCTTTTCAACTCCAACTTAGCACTCAACAAAGAATCTCAGCCTGTGCTTTCAACTTCAGAGTCAAAGAAAAACCCGCATCTGAGTTCTTTACTACTACACAGGTTTGATTTCATCTTCAAAAAACCAAGTGGAAGTATTGTCGTCAAACAGCACCACTACACCGATCCCAGCACCATCGGTGACTTTGTAGCCTTGGATGATACCCACTTGTCCTAGTTTTTTTACAATTGGGGGAGAAACGCGATCGCGCAAACGAAAAACTTTAACCTTTTGTCCGATTTCCATGCCTGATTACAATTCAGATAAACCAAGTCTCAGTGTAGCGGAATCCGTGACTCTGCTCTCACAAATTCAGTAGAGATGAGGAAGAAAATTCCAAGCTTCTAACTTCTGACCTAACAGCTTAAAATTAAATCAACAACCAAACAGGTACATACCCAATGTTTGTCACAGCGCAACAGCTAGAACAGCAGATGTCCGATGCAACTCGGTTGTTAAGTGATGAGCCGGAGATGGAAACTTCGTTGTATTATATACAGCTACTGCTGCTAGTAACTTCCCTTAAGTGGCTGTGGCGTGACTGTAATGATTTCTTTATAGATGCGAATCTAACAATATATTTTGGCCGTCAGCAGTTGCGAAATCGAGATTTTCGCGGCCCAGACTTTTTTTGGTCAACGACACCGAAAAGCGATCGCGCAATTGCTGGGTAGTGTCAGAGGAAGATGGTCATTATCCAGATTTGATTATTGAATAACGCCAACAGGCTGATAAATTAGCAGAGTATGATCGCAAGGAATTGATCCAGATAACTTGAGTTAAGCAAAAACTCGCATCCTTAACAAGGAAAGCAGCCTTGCAAATAGAAGTTATATTTGTAGCAAAAACACACTTGACAATAACCGATTCATAGTATGATTACGAAGATAATTTGGATACAATTTTCTAGTGATGATAGATTTTAAAAGTACTAAAAGGATTGACAACAAATAAATTACTACTACTTGTGGAGGGGCAGGATGCCCGCCTAAAGCCAAAGGCGGATGAGACGCCCACCTCACAAGAAGTTGTTGGATATTTTTTATTTGAAAGTCGCTAAACAAGGAACTTTCATAAATATAATAGGCTTCAGTAAGAGCAGTTTGGTAAGTGGGTAGTAGTGAGCGAGGAAGTAAAAATTGTTGCCGACAATGCGAGGATTTGTACGTCAGGTAGGAGGATTGAGGCGCATCTTGCCCATAGAAGAACAGTTGTGGGTGAAGTTCGACTTACTGAGAACTTTAGTACGCCGAGATTTAGAGGCACGTTACAAGGGTTCTGTTTTGGGTAACTTGTGGCCTTTGCTAAATCAGCTATCACAGTTACTAATTTATACTTATGTATTTTCCACTGTGCTGAAGGTGAAGCTGACTACTCTTAAAGGTTTACCAGCAAATGACTTCACCTTTGGTTTGTGGTTATTTGCAGGCTTACTTCCTTGGATTGCTTTTAGTGGTGGTCTAATGCAATCCTCTAATTCGGTACTAGGACAACCAAATTTAGTCAAGAAGGTGGTGTTTCCTCTAGCTTTACTACCCCTAGTGCCAATTTTGTCAACATTTATTGAGAGTTCCTTTGGTTTAATGGCATTGATTTTTTTCGTGGCGATCAATGCTCATACTTTACATACCACCTTGGCACTATTACCCTTGATCTGGCTAACGCAGTTAATGCTAACAGCGGGGTTGGGCTATTTAGCCGCAGGACTCACGGTCTTTTTGCGAGATATACCGCAGAGTTTAGGAGTGATTTTAAATATTTGGTTTTATGCGACACCGCTTGTCTATCCAGCATCAGCAATTCCAGAGCAATGGCGGAATTTGGTATTCTGGTTAAATCCAATGGCAGCGATCGCTGAAGTTTATCGCGACCTAGTGTTAGTTGGGGAGGTGAAGCATTGGGGTGAATGGGGAGTTGCTTCTGCGATGGCCGCTACTATATTTTGTTTTGGTTTCTTAGTATATAAGCATTTGCGTCCGGCATTTGCTGATGTGTTGTAGCAGAGTTCTACTTGTAAATAACTCCATCAATCAGCTTAATGGTAATGTGAGAGATGCGGTTTGAAATATAAATTATGTATGCTCCAACAAAGAATGGAATACTTGATAGCTTAAATTGATCATTTATTTGTGATTGATCAAGTTGTGCAGTCTTGAATGTTCTAGTAGTAAATATGTAGTGGTATGGGTGAGAAAATTGCAATTTCGCTGAAGAATGTCTCGAAATGCTACAAGCGGTATGCTAGTCCGGGAGATAGACTTAAAGAAATTTTGCTACCCGGCAAAAGCCATTCACAAGAATTTTGGGCATTACAAGATATTAATTTAGATGTTGCTAAAGGCGAGACTTTAGGAATTATTGGTCAAAACGGATCTGGCAAAAGTACTCTACTGCAAATTATTGCAGGCACGTTAACACCAACGACAGGTGAAATTGAAGTCAAGGGGCGGGTTTCTGCTTTGCTCGAGCTAGGTAGTGGGTTTAATCCTGAATTTACTGGCAGACAAAATGTATTTTTTAATGGGCAAATTTTAGGATTAAGCCGAGCAGAAATAGAAGCAAAGTTTGACAAAATTGCTTCCTTTGCTGAAATTGGCGATTTTATGGAAGAGCCAGTCAAAACATACTCTAGCGGTATGTTTGTTCGTTTAGCGTTTTCAGTAGCAATTAACGTTAACCCAGAAGTTTTAATTGTAGATGAATCTTTAGCAGTAGGCGATGGTATCTTTGTCCATCGTTGTATGGCCAAAATTAGAGATTTTCAAGATGCCGGTGGGACAATATTATTTGTATCTCATGATATAGGTTCTATTTCACGCCTGTGTTCAAAAGCTCTCTGGATTAATAAGGGTTTAATAGTAGATTCTGGAAAACCACCTGAAGTATGCAAACACTATCAAGCATGGGTGCATGAAGAAGTGAATAAGAGACATAAAGTCAATAATGCAGCATTACAGCAGGATACAGAGGAAATTCCTGAATCGGTAGAAATAGATGTTTGTAAAATTACTAATAAGCAATTAAATACTTATACGAATAAGCCATATATAGCTTTTTCCAGTTTTGAAAGATTTGGGACAGGTAGAGCGGAAATTAATGGTATATCAGTACTTGGTGCAGACAATAAACCTTTGAAATTAGCGTACCCAGGAGATGTAATTAAAATCAGAGTTAGCACTTTTATCCATGATAATGTTAGAAAGCCAAATGTCGGCATAGCTTTAGTTGATAGGTTGCGTACTGTTCTATCAGGGTGGAGTACTGAATTAATAGACCTAAATTTTGGTAATGACTGGTTATCCAAGTCGCAGAAGGGAACAACAATTATTGAATTTGAAATAGTTTGGCCTCACTTGACTGGTGACAGCTATGCCATAGATATAGCATTCGCTGATGGTTCAAACGATAGTAATGAAATGTTAGATTGGATTCAAAATGCAACTGTTATCCAATCAGCTACAAACGAAATTGTACATGGTTTAATTCAATTATCCAGCACAAAGGTAAGACTATGTGAGGAATTACTATGTACAAGTTAATTGAAAGATTTTTGAAGTCTAAAATAGAAATATGGATGAAATCTCATATTCAAAATTATCTTGATGAACTTATATCCCAAGGTTACTTTGATGAACGTATCAAGCAAGTAAATTTAACCCAATATATAGTTTTTGGTGATTCTCAAAGACTAACATTGTCACCTACATGTGTTGTTAATAATGCACTATTTAATGTATCATCAGGAAACATTTCAGTAAGCGATCATGTTTTTTTTGGTCATAATGTTAGTTTAATAACTGGCACTCACAACTATACAAAATTTGGATTAGAAAGAATGGAGGATTTTCCAAAAGAGGGAAACGATATTATTGTTGAGGAAGGTGCATGGATTGCTAGTAATGTAACAGTTATTGGACCTTGTAACATTGGGAAGCATTCTGTGATAGCAGTAGGTTCGGTTGTTAAAGGAAATATTCCTAGCTATCATGTTGTTGCAGGTATTCCTGCTAAAACTATAAAAGAAATAAAATATCCTCTTTAATAATAAGTAGAATAATTAAGCCAATGATATAGGATTTTATTTACTAAAAAAATAATAGATTAATAAACGTGATTAAAAAATATACTTTCTCAATTTCCAAAAACTATATATAAAAAACTCTATTTGTTTGAGGTGAATGCATGAGTTTGAGATATGTACAGGTTTTAGACGCATTGGATTTTGGTGATGCGGTATCAAATCAAGTAATCCGAATTCATCAGATGCTTATAGAAAAGGGTGAAAAAGCACAAATTTTTTCTAAATATGCAGATTCTAGAGTAGAAAAACATCGGCAAAATATTGCTGAGTTTTGTATGGATGAAGATACTGTTATCATACATCACTTCTGTGGCTATTCGGAAATTGCAGATACAATCAGTACTTTACGTGGATACAAAATTTTTGTATACCACAACATAACACCTCATACTTTTTTTGATAAAACAGCAGTATTATACAAATTTTGCCAAAAAGGTCAAGCTCAACTTCAGCAGATCATTAGCAAATATAATTTAGTTTTAGGAGATTCACCATTTAATTGTCAAGAAGCTAAAAATTTAGGAGCAAGCCAAGTTAAAGAACTTCCAATTATAGTTACTGATTTTACTCAAACATTGATATCTGAGGATTTAGTCAAAAGTTTGCAAGCCAATCTTGATAAGGTTTGGCTATTCGTTGGACGTATAGCTCCAAATAAAAGGCAAGACCTTATTATAGACATTTTTAATCATTATATAAAATTATATCCAGATGAAAAACATCACTTATATTTAGTAGGTAGGTATGATGAAAATGATTATTTTTACAAAAAGCTTTGCTTAAAAATCAATCTTTTAGCACTTAATACACAAGTTACGCTTGTAGGTAAAGTTGAGGACGAAAACCTTCCCGCTTACTATAAAGCAGCAGATTTATTTCTATGCATGAGTGAACATGAAGGTTTCTGTGTACCTATAGTAGAGGCATTTCTTAATCGAATACCAGTAATTGCTTATGCTGGAACAGCAATAGCAGATACTATGGGTGGAGGGCCTGGCGCTCTTGAAAATCTGGATGTTGAAAGTGCTGTTAAGCGCATTCATTCAGTGTTTACAAACAAGACTCTTAAAGATGAACTAATTTTTCATGGTATTAAACAAGCTCATCGTTTCAGTTCTGATGCTGTACGTAAGCGTTTGTATGCAATTATAGACAACATTACAGAAAACGATCAGAGAAAAGAGCCATTAAGGGTTTCTGTAGTTATCTGCACTTGCGATCGTAGTGACTATCTCAAGAGATGTTTAAACTATCTTAAAGATCAAAAATATACGAATTTTGAGGTAATAGTAGTTAATGGTCCATCAACTGACGATACGATGGAAGTTCTTTCAGCTAGGAAGGATATAAAAGTAGTTCAAAATCCTCTGCGTAATCTTTCAGTATCACGGAATTTAGGTATACAACAAGCTTCTGGAGATATTGTAGCTTTTATTGATGATGACGCTTTGCCTTATGACAACTGGCTTTTTGAAATTGTCAAACGTTATAAGGAATTGCCCTCAAATGTTGTAGGCGTAGGTGGTAGGACATTTTTTGCAAATAAATTTATATTTCAGTTTGAAGCAGGAATTTCAGATTTGTTTGGTGCAGCATATCACGTTTCTATTAATGATCAACGAATCAATCAACCTGATTTTTATAGATACTTAATGGGAACTAACTCAACATTCCGTAGAGATGCTTTGATTGCAGTCAATGGTTTTGATGAACAATATGATTATTACCTTGATGAAACCGATTTGGCAGTTAGATTACAAAAAGCAGGTGGTGTATTAGCAAATGCCAATCAAGCTTATGTGAGGCATGAATTTGCACAAAGTCATAACAGATTAGGGAAATATAATTTTAACTGGAGAGTAATAACTAAAAATACTGCCTATTTTGGAATTAAAAATGCCGCGCAATCGGCATCTTTATATACAAGGATATTGGTAACTAGTAAAAATATATTGAAAGAACGTTGCTTAAGTTTTATTGAGGCCTGGCGTCAAGATGATTTGGAATTAAAACTAGCTATTTACTATTCTTATTGTGCAGTTATAGGTACTTTACGTGGTTATTATGACTCTTGTTTTCCACGAAGACTCGGGCAAAATTTAGATGATGTAAATAATCCTTTCGTTTCTTATATGGGAAGCCAGGATACAAAATGGTATCTTTCTAAAGAAGTTAAGCTACATATTTTAATTATTTCTCAAGAATTTCCTCCAAACTCATTCGGAGGAATTGGAGCATATAATCAAACCCTTGCCCGAGAACTAATACAAATGGGGCATGAAGTAACTGTCATCAGTCGTGGTTCAAGAGATTGTACGGATGTGATTGGACCTCTGACTCATATCCAAGTTGCTTCTGTCGAAAATTATGATGGCATCCCACAATGTCCTATTCTTTCAAAAAATCTTGCTTGGGCAAGAAAAGTGGCACAGATAGTACAACAAATTCATCATGAGCGTCCAATCAGCGTTATTGAGTCTGCTCTTTGGGATTTTGAAGGAATTGGCATATTAATGCTTCGTCCTGAATTTAAAGTACCACTCATAGTCCGCTTAGTAACTCCACTTCTTGTCTCTATAAAGATGAATGGATGGCAGATGAGTGAGGATTTGAAGCATTGTGTGCAAATGGAACAGGAATTAATTCGCTACGCAGATAGTATTATTGCTATTAGCCACAGTATTAAAGATAGTGTTGTATCAAATTATAATTTAATTCCTGATGCTCGCTGGCTTGTCCAGCCTTTAGGGGTACAACCTTGGCCTACTTATACAAATGTCACTAATTATGGTGAACTTCCCAAAGATTTAAAACGGGGAGCTATACAAATTCTTTTTGTTGGTCGCTTAGAATCAAGAAAAGGTATTGATGTATTTCTTAATGCCTTAAAACTTATAATGCCTAAAGAGCCAAAAATATTTGTTTGGATTGCTGGTGCAGATATTGGAGGCTGGGAAGAAAAAGCGCGTCAGATACTAGGCGATCATGCATACGAGCGTGTCCAATTTTTGGGTATGGTCTCCGAGGAAAGGCGAGAGTTACTTTACGCTAACTGTGATTTTCTCGTGTTTCCCTCTCGCTATGAATCTTTTGGACTAGTGCCATTGGAAGTAATGGTTCACGGTAAACCTGTCATAGGTGCAAAAGCAGGAGCGATTCCAGAAGTAGTAGTGGAAGGCGAATGTGGTCTTCTTTTTGAACCTGATAATTATCAAGAGCTGGCACAAAAAATTCTGATTCTCGTCAAGGATAATAATCTAAGATATCAATTGGGCAAAGGTGCAAAGCAAAGAGTAGAAGTTCTTTCAGGCAGAAACATGGCAAAAGCTAGTGTAAAAATTTACTCCTCTCTAGTTAATGCCGATACTCAAATGCAGATAATCGATAGCCAAATTATTCAAAGATTTCAAAAAAATATCTTGTCGCTAGAAGCAGAAAAAGACAATATGCAATACGATTCAATCAATAATACTGAAATTACAAATCAACATTTGCAGCATTCCGTAAAACAATCTAATGAATTTCTTACGCGTTCGGACTGGAGCGTAACAAAACCTCACATTATTAGTTGGGGTTGGCTTAACTATATTATTAATCGTTTTGTAGTACCCAAAGCTGTAACTTT
The DNA here is from genome assembly GCF_034531305.2 of Nostoc sp. ChiQUE02. Classification (NCBI taxonomy): domain Bacteria; kingdom Bacillati; phylum Cyanobacteriota; class Cyanophyceae; order Nostocales; family Nostocaceae; genus Nostoc; species Nostoc sp. ChiQUE02. Next base: position 19,895 of record NZ_JAVRBN020000007.1, on the reverse strand, counting down.
TATTAATTCTGTTCTTCATGAATCTATGCAACGACAGACTTCTGTTAATAATGCTCTAATCTCCAATAACAAAGTTTTAGAAGATGATTTAAATTCAATCAAGAAAAATATTGCTGATGATAAAAATACTATTGAACAGTTACTATCTGTAATTAAAGAAAGTATCAAGGAAAGTATCACTAATGGAAATAATAATGTTGAACATCAGCTAGGGGTATTTTATGAAAGGATTGCAGAGGTGAATAAAGATGTGGAACATCAGTTAGCTAAACTCGATCAAAGTATTGCAGAAGTAAATAAAAGTATTACAGAAGTGCATCAAGGTGTACAACACCAGTTAGCTTCGCTTCATGAAGGTATTGTAAAGGAAAACAAAGGTACAGAAGATAAATTAACTGGATTTTATGAAACTCTTACAGAGGTAAATAAAACTATAGAATCTCAATTAGCCGAACTTAAGGAAAACGTAGAGAATGAAAAGCAAAGTTTAACGGATACTTTGGCCGAGCTTAAAAAGTTAGTATATGAAACGCAAAGTCTCACTATCATTGAAAATGAAATGACCAGAAGTGAATTTAGTTATCGGTTAAAAGTTCAGCAAACTCAAAAACCAGTAATTATCGATAAGGAAAAATTTGCGGCTAATTTACACAATATACGCCTTAATCTTGGCTGTGGTCACATCATTATGCAAGATTATATTAATGTAGATCAAAGAGGATTAAATGGTGTTGATGTAATTGCCGATATAGGTAATTTGCCATTTGAAAAAGGGACTGTTGCAGAAATATATAATGCTCATGTTATTGAACATTTTACAGAGTATGAAATTATTAACCACATTTTAACTTATTGGTACGAATTACTAAAAAATGGGGGCAAAATAGTGATCGTTTGCCCTGATGCAAAATCGATGATCGTGGATTACGTAAATGGACAGTTCTCTTGGGATAACTTGAGAAAAGTTACTTATGGATCTCAAGATTATCAAGGAAATTACCATTACAATATGTACACTCCAGAAGCCTTATCTCAAATACTCTCAACCTGTGGATTTAAAGATATAAAAGTTGTTGATACAAAGCGAGTCAATGGTTTGTGTTATGAAATGGAAATTCATGCTGTTAAATAATTTCAAATTCCTTGAATAACCATCCATGCTAAAACAAGTAAGTTTTAGGGAGGAAAGATTGAATAAATATTTAGCAACAGTTGTCAGGCAACAATATGAAAGCAAAAATTCAAGGTAAAATTGTCTCTAAGATATCTCAAATTTTCACCAAAGAAGATTCAAATGAAGATTTTTTAAAAAGAGCATACACAATTATTTTAAATCGAGAAGTTGATTCTGAGGGATTATCTAACTGGTCAAAAATGTTAGATAAAGGTTTAGCTAGACATGATCTTGTCAGAGAACTGATTGCTTCAACGGAATTTTCTCAAAAAGTAATGAGTAGGTACTCTCCAGAATTCTGGAATTCTATTCACAAAGTAAGGTCGGAAATGGTTCAAACACTTCTTCCACAAGCTAAAACTATTTTAGATTTAGGAGGTGCTAATCCTGGCGATCCTATAGGTGCTTTACTAAGTTTTGGTTATCCATATCTGCCAGAAAAACTATTTATTGTAGACTTACCTCCGAATGAACGGATAATTCCAATATCTGAGTCTACAACTAAGCTTATGCATAAAAGCTGCGAAATTGAGTATGTTTATACAAATATGGCTGATTTAAGTCAGTTTAAAGAGGGTTATTTCGACTTAATTTGGTCAGGAGAGTCTATTGAGCATGTTTCTAGAGAAGATGCTGAACAAGTATTTTTACAGGTTTATAAGTTACTTAAACCAAATGGAGTATTTGCACTAGACACTCCAAACAGACGAGTTACCCAACTACAATGTCCCTATGGCTATATTCATCCAGAACATAAGCTTGAGTATTATTATGATGAGTTGATAGAAATATTAAATGATTATAATTTTGAAATAATCCAAACCAAAGGACTGATAGAACTTCCACAATCAATTAAAAAATCTACTTTTATAGTTGATGAGGTTTCTCAAAATTTAAGTCTAAATAATAATCCTAAAAACTCATATATGTTCTATATCGCCTGTATGCGAAGTAATATCTAAGCGTCTAATATTTGATGTTTTCATTTACTCTCGTCAACCGAGATTTCAATTAATTAATGACTAAAAAAGCTCTCATTACCGGATTAACTGGACAAGATGGTTCATATCTTGCCGAACTACTCATAGCAAAAGGCTACCAAGTCTTTGGTCTAGTCCGCCGTTCTAGCACCAGTAATCTAGAGCGTATTACCCACCTTTATGGCGACATTCAAATCGTATCCGGCGACCTCCTCGATCAATCATCCCTCATGGATGTAGTGAGCGAATGTCAACCAGACGAAATATACAATCTCGCCTCTCAAAGTTACGTTCCTCTCTCTTGGACACAACCTGCTCTCACTGCTGAATATACAGCTCTCGGCGTCTCTCGCCTCTTAGAATCTATTCGTCGCTGCAAACCTGATGCCAGATTCTATCAAGCATCCAGTAGTGAAGTTTTTGGTCAACCTGACGAATCGCCCCAAACCGAACGCACTGCCTTTCGTCCCCGGAATCCTTATGGTGTTGCCAAAGCTTATGCTCATTGGATGACTGTCAACTATCGGCAGAAATACAACCTTTACAACTGTTGTGGTATTACTTATACTCACGAATCACCTCGACGTGGGACAGAATTTGTATTTCGCAAAATCACGCACGCAGTTGCCCAAATAAAATTAGGTTTGGCAAATGAATTAAAATTAGGCAACCTAGATGCCCGTCGTGATTGGTGCTACGCCAAAGATGCTGTTTACGCTATGTGGCTGATGTTACAGCAGGAACAACCCGATGACTACCTTATTGCCAGTGGTGAAACCTACTCTGTTAAAGAACTTGTTGAGTGTGCTTTTGACTGTGTTGGGCTTAATTGGCAAGATTATGTCTCGGTTGACCCCGCTTTTTATCGCGCTGATGAATCAGTGCAGTTAGTTGGTTGCATTGATAAAATTAAAAATGGAATAGGTTGGCAGCCTCAATACTCTTTTAGTCAATTGGTCGAGTTAATGGTTGATTATGACCTTAAGAAATTAAGCAGTTAGCTCGTTTAGTTTCTTAATCATAAATAACCATTAACTTGAAACTAGAGAAAAAGTAAAATAGCTTACGTAAGAATGTAACTACTGAGTTTTTTAGTTATGGGTTTTCTTAGGTAAGTTTTTTAAACAAAAAATTCATGGCTCTTCATTACTTGTTATGCTAAATACGTCTGTAAATCAGCTTAAAACCCTTACTGGGCAATAATAACGACCGTTAATCTTAGCGTTTATGGCTTAATTCGAAAATTGAAGCTATAACTTCTTGTAAAGCTTGATTTTCAAGGCAAGTGACGGACTTTAATTAAAAGTCCAGCATAATACATACTGAAGAACCAAATTCATTAAAGATTTGCAATAAAAATAGTTTTAAATAGGTTTTAGGATGAAGATATTTATAGATTGTACTCACACTGCAAAACATACATATAAAAATACTGGAATTCATCGAGTAGTTCGAGAACTAACTTCTGAATTATTGAAAATAAGCTCGAACCGTACAGATATAGAAATCGTAGCAGTTATGTTTGATGGTAGTTTTATACGGAGGGTGACTAATCTTAATCAACAGCAAGATGAGGATTTTATCAAGGTTAATAAATATCTTGTTATAACCAAAATAAATATAAAAGTTAAAGCTATACTTTTTAGGCTGAAAAATAAATTGATAAAATTGTTACATTTATCAAATTTAATTGATTGGTTTCATTTAAATTCAGAAAATAAGAAAAAGGTTCTTCCGGAATTTGAAGGTTCTATAGTCCAGCCAGAAGATATTTATGTTATAGCTGATGCTAATTGGGATTTACCTAAAACTTACTACCGATTTTTACAACTTTTAAAAATGAATAAAGTTACTATTGTAGTTATATGCTATGACCTCATTCCAATAAAGTTTCCAGAGTTTTCTTCCAAGGGATTTACTGAAGCTTTTACAAAATTTTATAGCGATTATTCTACTTTATTCGACAAGGTATTATGTATTTCTCAAAAGAGTGCTGAAGATTATAATAAAGCGAAATATCAAGGAATATTAGATAATAATACACAAATTGTTCAAAGCTTTCGTTTAGGCTGTAACTATTATAAAGGTGATTTATTGGTAAGTGAAAGAAATAAGAATTTTGATGTAAAATTGCAAAAATTACTTAATAATAAATATATTTTAGTGGTTGGAAGTTTAGTGCCTCATAAAAATATTAAAACCATCATTTTAGCCTTTGATTTATTGATCAACTCTGGTCATGATGATGTATTTTTAGTTTTTGCAGGTAATAAAGGTTGGGACTCAGAAACTGATAATTTTATAGAATCTAATAAAATGTATGGCAAGCTCATACAAATACTAGGTTCAGTGACCGATGCTCAATTAGATTTTCTCTATCAAAATTGTTACTGTTTAGTTCAAGCCTCCTTTTATGAAGGATTTGGATTACCTGTGGTAGAAGCGCTACAACACTGTAAACCTGTAATTGCCAGCAATGGTGGCTCTTTGCCTGAAGTAGGAGGCGATTTTTGTAGATATTTCTCTCCTACTCAACCAAAAGAACTGTATGAAGCTTTAAAAGAGTTACTTGATTCAGAGGTTTACTACAATAATTTGGTAGATCGCATCAGAAATGAGTATGTACCATTTTCATGGCAAGAATCTGCTGAGGAGTTTCTCTCTTGTTTGTATAATTAAATTCAGTTTAAATAAAAGCTTAAAAATTTGTTGGTCAATCTATCTTTTTTATCTAAGAAACCCACAGGTATAACCACCTACGCTTTAAATATTCTTGCAAATCTGCAATCTCTTAAGCTGACATTATTAACTTCACAGTCAATTTCTGACTATGAATGCTATGAAATTTCATCAAAATTAACACCAGACTACGGCACTAAAGGTCATTTTAACCGTCTTCTCTGGACACAATTTCAACTACCACAAATATATAAAAACCTCAAATCAAGTTTTTTATTCTCCCCGTTACCAGAAGCACCCCTTTATAGCAACTGCCGTTTTATCGTCACATCTTTTGATATGATTCCGTTGCGCTTTGCTAAACGCTTCTCACCACTTACGCCTTACCACCGCTACTACACTCCTCAAGTCCTTAAGCAAGCACAACATATTATTTGCATCTCCCAGAGTACGGCTAAAGACATCACTGATTTTTACCAAATTCCAGCTAGCAAAATTACTCCTATTCTTCTTGCTCACGATCGCACTCACTTCCGTCCTCTCAATCTAGCTACCCGCAACTACTTTCTCTACATTGGTCGCCAAGACCCATACAAAAACATCCAGCGACTCATCAGTGCTTTTGCTGCGTTACCTAACTGCAAAGACTACGAACTATGGTTAGTAGGGCCAATTGATTCGCGTTACACCCCTACTTTAAAAGTGCAAGTTGCAGAACTAGGTATAACTAATCAAGTAAAGTTCCTAGACTACATTCCTTACAGCGAATTACCAAAAATTATCAATCAAGCGATCGCTCTGGTTTTCCCCAGTCTTTGGGAGGGTTTTGGTTTACCTGTCCTGGAAGCAATGGCTTGTGGTACTCCTGTCATTACTTCCAATCTCTCCTCTTTGCCAGAAGTGGCTGGCGATGCAGCCATTCTGATCAATCCCTACAACACAGGAGAAATTACAGAGGCAATGCAGGCGATCACAACTAATTCAGCATTGCGATCGCACCTTTCTAGCCAAGGTCTTACTCACTCTCAACAATTCAGTTGGGAAAAAACAGGAAAAGCAACTGCCGAAGTGTTATCCCGTTACTTGTAAAAGATAAACTAACACCAGAATTTAAATGCAAGGATTTGGGATTTTGTCAAGATTTCAGATTATCTTGACTAATGACTTGTAATTAATCCTAAATCCTGATGAAAGCACTATGAAAGCACTAATTCTTTCTGGCGGTAAAGGTACACGCTTACGTCCCCTTACCTACAGCGGGGCAAAACAACTTGTACCAGTTGCTAATAAACCTGTTTTATGGTATGGCATTGAAGAAATGGTCGCTGCTGGTATTACTGATATTGGCATCATTATCAGTCCAGAAACTGGGGCAGAAGTCCAAGGGAAAACCGGAAATGGAGAAAACTTTGGAGCGAACATCACCTACATCATACAAGACCAGCCACTTGGACTTGCTCACGCTGTCCAAGTCGCTCGTCCTTTTTTAGGAGATTCTCCCTTTGTCATGTACTTAGGAGATAACCTGATTCAACTAGGTGAGTTACGTTACTTTCTGCAACAATTTCGCCAACAACAGCCAGATGCTTTGATTCTCTTGCGTTCAGTTGCAAACCCTAGCGCCTTTGGTGTAGCTGAGGTCGATGAAACAGGAAGAGTATTACAGTTAATTGAAAAACCCAAAGTTCCTCCTTCAAATTTGGCACTGGTAGGAGTTTATTTCTTTTCTCATCTCATCTTTGATGCGATCGCAAATATCCAACCTTCCACCAGAGGTGAATTGGAAATTACTGATGCTATTCAATACCTAATTAATCAAAACAAGCAAGTTTTAGCCTATAATCTTCAAGGCTGGTGGCTTGATACTGGTAAAAAAGATGACTTATTAGAAGCTAACCGATTGATTCTTGACACCTATCTAACAGCATCAGTTCTTGGCGAAGTCGATGCTCAAAGTCAGATTATTGGGCGAGTCCAAATCGGTGCAAAATCTAAAGTAATTAACTGCACAATTCGGGGGCCAGTAGTCATTGGTAGCAATTGTCATTTAGAAAACTGCTTTATTGGCCCTTATAGTAGTATTGCTAATAATGTCACACTCATTGATACCGATTTAGAACACAGTGTGATTTTAGAAAGTGCTAAAATTGCCGGAATCCATCAGCGTATTATTGATAGTGTCATTGGACAAAGGGCACAATTGAGTCTTGCACCCCGTCGCCCCAAAGCCTTGCGATTTTTGATTGGCGATGACTGTCAAATTGAACTGACCTAATTCACTTGTTAAAAATAGGACAAGCCACTGTCAAAGTTGAAACACAGTGCCTGTAAAATATGAATGCGAAATTCATCTAAGAATCAGAATACTGCGGCACATCCTATAAATAATATTAATGAGCATTGTACATACCAAAATTCCCGAAGTTCTACAATTTGAACCCCAGGTATTTGCAGACGATCGCGGTTTTTTCTTTGAAGCTTACAACTATCAAAAATTTGCTCAAGAGACAGGCATTGTTACGAACTTCGTTCAAGATAACCACTCTTACTCTAAGCAAAACGTCTTGCGTGGGCTGCACTACCAAATCCAACAACCCCAAGGTAAACTCATCCGTGCTGTTGTTGGTACTATTTTTGACGTAGCCGTAGATATTAGAAAAAGCTCTCCTACATTTGGGAAATGGGTGGGTTCTGAACTCAGTGCTGAAAATAAACGCATACTGTGGATACCATTAGGCTTTGCTCACGGCTTCCTCGTACTTTCAGAAATAGCTGAAGTTCTCTACAAAACTACAGATTATTATGCGCCCCAAAGCGATCGCACAATTCTATGGAACGATCCAGATTTAGCTATAGATTGGCCACTGAGTGCGCCACCGATTTTATCAGCTAAAGACCAAGCCGGAAATCCTTTGAGAACTGCTGAAATATTTGATTAAGCTTGATGATTGCGTTAGGTACGAGAACTAATTAGGATGAGTCAATCAATTTTGCTGATTGGTAGTAACGGTCAAGTGGGTAAGGAACTGCAACAAATACTCCCATCCTATGGCAATGTTATCTCAGTAGCACGCCCAACAGTAGACCTTACCCAACCCGATACCCTCCGCAACGTTATCAGAGCCAAGCAACCGCAAATCATCATTAACGCCGCTGCTTACACTGCTGTGGACAAAGCAGAAAGCGAACCCGAACTTGCGATCGCTATTAATGCTACTGCACCCCTAATTATTGCCCAAGAAAGCCAAAAATTAGGAGCTTTTCTAATTCATATTTCGACAGATTATGTTTTTGATGGTAACGGGTATCGCCCTTACCAGGAAACTGATGCGACTAATCCCTTGAGTATTTATGGTAAAACTAAACTCGCTGGAGAAGAAGCTATTCGGGAAACTTGCGCCCATCATCTCATCCTCCGCACTGCTTGGGTTTATGGAACATTTGGCAAAAGTAATTTTGTCAAAACCATGCTGCGACTAGGTGCAGAACGTCAAGAACTCCGTGTTGTCGCCGATCAAATTGGTAGCCCGACTTGGGCGCAAGATATAGCGGCAGTTATAGCCCAGACAATTCCCCTGTTAACCCCAGAAATTAGCGGCACTTATCACTACACTAATAGCGGTGTTGCTAGCTGGTATGACTTTGCCGTTGCCATTTTTGAAGAAGCCCAACAGCTAGGCTTCCCTTTAAAAGTTGAACATATTGTCCCTATTACAACTGCCGAATATCCGACACCAGCCTGTCGCCCAGCCTATTCTGTGCTTGCTTGTGGAAAAATTGCGGCAATTCTAGGGACTTATGCTCCTCATTGGCGGCAAAGACTTCGGCAAATGCTCACAGATTTGAAAATTGGGCATGGGGTATAAGGCATTGTTGATTAACGCCGTGTGCGACTTTCTCTAAAACCTAACCCCCAACCCCTTCCCTGCAAGGGAAGGGAAGCAATAATCAAAGCCTCTCGACCTTTCGGGGAGAGGAATGGAAGCGGGGTTCCAAGAATAAGTTGCACATCGCGTTGATTAAGTTTCTCTCTATTCCCCATTCCCCACAGACGCGATGAATCGCGTCTCTACTTTTGATTTTTTAATACTCCCGTTTCATGTTGTATGGGTAAAACATCTAAAATATCAGTTTGGGAACAATATTTTAAATCTTCATGACAGTCAAGACGCAACAATCGTTGACCGTGACTAGCTTGGTGGAATAATGCCAATAAGTTATCTTGCCACTGAGAATAAAGAGCGATCGCACCAACTACTTCATCATTACCAGCTAGTTCTTCTGGTGACAACTGGGTTTGCTGCAAAATACTATGAGCGATCGCACCCGCACAAACTGTATCCTCCAAAGAAAAGCTACCTTCCCAACCGGAACCGACAATCCACACTGTCTCTGGTTGCTTTTCTAAAATAAATTGCACTACCGCCGCCCGGTTAATCAAGGCTGCTGCTAATAGATTTGGGGAGTCTTGTACCCGTTGTAAGGCACGAGTGCCATTGGTGGTGCTGATAAATAAGCGACGACCCTGCACTAATTCTGGTGTGCAGTCGAGGGGAGAGTTTCCCAACTCAAAGCCAGGTACTTTCGCGCCGCCGCGTTCTCCAGCCCGCAGCCGTTTTTCAGAGGGCCATTTTTCGCTAACTTCAATTAACTGGTCTAAATTACTGAATACTTGTACAGCTTCGCCTCCAGCTGCCAAGACAGTCGCTATTGTGCTAGTGGCTCGCAACACATCGACTGCGATCGCACATTCTGGCGCTTTATCCGTTGGAGTCAATTCAGGAGTGTGGTATACGAATAACTTCACGGGCTGGATACACCTGTTTTAATACTACTGTCGCAAATAACATTCTACCTAGTTGATGTCACTAACTATAGTTACAATTATTCGCAAAGACTTTTTTAGCATCAAAATGCACGATGTAACCCATTCAATACAAAAATACTCACAAAGTTCATTTTTATGCTTTTAGACTTTCAGATTTACTGCACTATCCTGTAATCTAAAACAAGAACAGATTTTTTAAAGCTGTATTTGGCATTCCAAGTTAGCACCACTACGCATCCTGACTAAACTTGCCAAATAAAAACTAAAATTTTTACCTCCACTCCGCTCATCCCAAATCGAAAATCGCTATGGCACCTTTACCGGACTACCGCCCCAAACAACTATCTTTAGGCCCGTTGGAAGCGGAAATTTTAAATATCATCTGGGAACTTGGTTCAGCCACAGTCAAGGATGTTCACGATCGCATCCTCGCCGATCCCAACCGCGAATTAGCGTATACTTCTGTCACCACCGTTTTACGTCGCCTCACTGATAAAGGTTGGCTAGCCTGCGACAAGAAAGAGCGAGCATTTTATTGGCGGCCAATGCTGAGTAAGCAGCAATCAGAAGTCATCAAAGCTCACGAGCAGTTACAGCGATTTCTGGCGGTGGGGAATCCCGATGTTGTTGCTGCCTTTGCTGATAGTCTGGATGAAGCAGCTAGTGAGCAAATAGCAGCGATCGCCAAACGCATTCAATCAGCACGCCAAGCCAGGGAGGAACAATGATGCATCTGATAATGATTTTGAATGCTTTGGCACTTGCCTGGTGGTTAAGATCCGCTTGGAATCAACCCCAAGGCAGTTGGAGTCTGCGGTGGCAGCGATCGCTATTTTTGTTTCTCTTCCCGCCTTTGCTAATTTTCATGACTGCGATCTCTGTGCTGTTCATGGGGCCTCAAGGACAAATGGGCGGGATGTATACAGGCTCAATTAGCTATTTACTAGCATTAATTTATTTGGCATTTTTTGCCATTTCATGCATTAAACTTGCCTTCCAAGGTTGGCAGTCTGTAGAATCTGCCCGTAACTGCCCCCTAGTGAATGTTGGCGATAGACGAGCCAGACTGCTGCAAACGGGCGCGTTGTTCGCCGGTCAAATCGGTTTTTGGCAACCAGAGCTAGTGGTTAGCCAAGGATTAGTGCAAACTCTCTCATCGGCTCATTTAGAAAGCGTCTTAGCCCATGAGCAAGGGCATCACTATTATAGGGATACGTTCTGGTTTTTCTGGCTGGGTTGGGTGCGTTCTTGCACAGCATGGTTGCCGAATACAGAGCCTTTGTGGGAAGAACTGTTAGCTTTGCGCGAACTCCGTGCTGACGGTTATGCAGCATTGCAGGTAGACCCTCTGGTGTTAGCAGAATCACTTTTATTAGTGGTTAGTAGCGGCCCCGTCTTATCGGAAATTTGCTGTGCTGCATTAGGTTCCTCTGGTGCAGATCGCCTAGAACAAAGAGTAGAAGCTCTATTAGCACCACCAGAACCAACCCCAGAAGCTCAATTGCAATCCTGGCATGGCTTTCTATTGGCGTTCCTGCCTTTACTGACTGTGATATTTCATAGTTAATTTGAATTTAGCAAGCTATTACAGCACGAAATCGTGATGTTTGTAACGAGAATTATGATGTTTGTAACAAAAACGTAGTGATTGTAACGAAAATCAGATTGTTTGTAACGAAATTATTGTGTTTGTAACAAAAATCAGATTGTTTGTAACAGAAATCGTAGTGTTGGTAACGAAAATCGTAGCGTTGGTAATGAAAACATATTGATTGTAACGAAAATCGTAGTGTTTGTAACGAAAATTGCGATATTATACCAATTTGAAAAAACTATGCGACAAATAGACCATTTGTAGAGACGCGATTCATCGCGTCTTTACTTTACCCAAGGATGTGTTGCAATCATTAATTAAATTGGTATTAAAAACAAATATCGCGATAAGAACAAATTAACAAGCGGTAATTAGGAATTATAGGCTGCGCTGTACTAGTGTAGCGATCGCTTATTCTTCTTCTAGCAACTGTTCTATATATTTTTGCACTAAAGGCACTTGAAAAGCATTGCCTTCTTGAGTCAAGATTTCTTTTCGCGTTAGTTTGCGGATAACACCTTTATCTTGCGGTGTGGGAGTCTCCCCGTGGATTATCCGGCGCAGGAGAGAGCGATCGCTATCTGTTAAACTCTTCCATAATTCCCGAAAATACTGATCGCCTCGCTCAAGCACAACAGGTATAACTTCTTTAACATCCTGTGCAGTAGCTTTTGCTGTATCTGCTTCTCGCCTGTTTCTTCTGATATCACGGTTTAGCAACTCCACCAACTCATAACACATTAACTGAACGAGATAAGGTTGACAGCGAGTAAGTCGGATAATTTCATCTACAGCAGTTGGTTCATAAATATCGCTGAAGTTCTCTACTGGCTGTTGAATCAAATCGCGGGCTTCTAACTCGTGCAGATAAGTCATTCGCAAAGCACGGGTGTTAATTAGATAGTCACTCCAGTAATCATCAAGTTCAGATAACTCCTGTGAACCACTAAAAAGTAAAATCCACTTGCGTTGATGTTGCAGCAGGTTACGAATAAAGTTGAGCGGCGCACGGCTGCTTGTTGCTTTCACCACCTCACCCAGGCGTTCATATTCATCTAAACAGAGAAGAAATTGCTTACCGGAGTTGCTGCGTTCTATTTCTGCTAACCAAGTTTGCAGCGCTGGAAATGGATCTTCTGCTAGTTTATTGGCATCTGGACGAGGCAAGTATACTTTGCGGGGTAATCGCCGTGCAGCTTCGATAATTTGTTGAGCTAAATTCTCAGCCAATCCTTTTAAGGTTGTAGCTGATGCTGCTCCTTGTAAATCTACCAGCAAAGGTACAATATTTGCTTGTATTCTATAAGGTAGATATTTCAGCGCTGAAGTTTTCCCTGTCCTCCGCCCTCCATAGAGTAACAGCACTGGCGGTTGCTCAGAAAGCGCCAAAGATTCGATTTCTCTAAATATATCAATTCGCCCTTTAAAACGATTCTTTGCTGTTTCCGGGTCTAGGGAGTTACCAGCAATATAAACTTGTCGAATTTCTGTTGAGCGCTGTGCCTGTTCCTTTAAAGTGCGCTGCGCCGTCTCTAGTATGGTCAGCCAGCCTTGTGCAGTGTTGCCAAAAGAGACAGCAACGCGAGCATTTTTTGTCAAAGCTAGACTTTGCCCCAGTTGGCGTAATGCATTGATGGGAATGTTCAGTAACTCATATTGACGATAAAGTGAAGTTGCTTCTTGTGATACCCATACATTCTGACTAATATCCAAAAATTGGGGCAGTACAATGCCAAGTTCTTTTGGTGGTGGTGAGGGAATCCACGCTAGTTGGTTGGCAATCTCCACAATATCGCTCAACCTCTGACAACGATTGACAATATCTACAGCAATACCAGAAATTGCCTGTGCAGCAACTTTTTGCTGATTGGTGGATGTAATTAGATAATTAATAGTCTCACGAGCAGCCATTGGGTTATTTCGGTAAGCCTCTACAATCATCACATCCATGAAAGGCAGAGGCAAAATAATCAATTCATCAAAGCGAGGAGGCAGATATCGCAAACAATTTACCCGCTTTTCATTGGGAAACAAGAATAGGATGAGTATCCACAGTAATTCTGGCAACCAGAAGCAAACCCTCAACACAGCCAAAATCAATACCACGCCTAGCGCTACGATGAACGCTATGACAAACGCCACGTCGAACGGCGCGCCGAACGCCATGCCGAACGCCACGCTGAACGGCACGCCTCCCCCCATACCTCTCGCCATACCGAACGCCATGCCTCCCCCCACGCTTGCCACTACGCCTAGTGCCACGACTATTACCACCTCTGCCGCTACGCCTGATAAAAATCTAGCTGCAAGATAAATGTCAACAATAGTAATAAGGGTAATAACAAGCCTATTTTTATTACCACCACGGTCAACAATTATTCCTATAAACCAGCCCACCAAAAAAACACAGCTTCTAAACCACTTAAAAGATTCACCACTAACTAGAGTGTAAAGTGGCGCCACCAGCAATACAGCTACCACTGGAACTACAACAGTTAGGCACCAAACTTGATTAGCATAGCGACGCAGGCGGGGGTTAGTACGAAACTCAGACCGTTTACTAAAAGGGTTATCTGTCGGCTTCAGTTCTGGATGGATATCGCGCAACCAACGTTCAAAAGTAAAACGTTTGAAGTAAATCCAATACAAGAGGCGCACGCATTCAGCCACATAATTCCAAAAGCCTGATGTTGGGGACTTGTTACTCATCACTATTTCACAAAGTTAAAAATTTTTGCCAACCACTCCTGTACTTGAGGCAGAGTTAGCACACGCACCAGACTCAAACCAATCACAAGCAGAATCAACATTCCGATGATCCTGTTTTGAACATCATCCCAACTCGTGCCAATGAATGTGGCTAGACGACCCAGACGCAACGGTATATCCCATAACCAACCCAGCAATGATTGCCACCATTTTCCTTTTGGTTTCGATTTAGGATCTGCAAGCTGTTGTTCAAACTGCTGTTTCGCCCACTTGATTGCCTTACCTTGTTGACGTGCTTCCCACAAATAGTAACCAGCCAATTGCAACTTGTAAGGATGACGATTACCCCACTGCTGGGCACGACTCTGTTCGTCTACACTCAAAGCTGCACCATTTGTAGACCGAGTTGGTAAGCGCGACAGTTCAATAGCCTCATCTGTAGTTAGTTCATTCAAATAAATAGTGTGACCAATATTGAAAAAACTAGAGACAAACCGATGCTCGTTAGCATAAACATCCAGTTGTTTACGCGAAGCCACCACTAGCATCAAGGCGTTGCTATCCATCAGCGATCGCAAATTGTCATAAAATCCATTATCGAATTTATCGGGATATTTCAAAAGGCTTTCAAAATCATCCAGACAGAGGACGGGTAGCTTTCCTTGCTGTTTCCATTCCTTCACCGCATCTGAAAATGCTTGACGATTAAGCGGTTTAGTCTTCCAACAATTTTGCAGACTGCGTTGTTGCCATCCCTGAACGTGACTCAGTAAACCTTCAGCCACAGCCTCATAGAAACCCGTTTCAGTTTGGCAATCTACACCCCGTAACGGTAGGTAAATTACCACATAATTACTGCTGTTGTTTAATATTCGCTGCTGCCAGGTCAGAACGAAATAATGCAGCAACGAAGATTTACCAATGTGCTTGTCACCAACTATATTTATACTTGTAGGCTGATCGCCCATCATCCGAGATGCGATCGCGTGTAATTCATCTTTACGACCGACAAACAGCCTGGGATCTTCAATCATCCCCGCAGCCACAAAAGGATTGGCAGGCAGCGCTCCAGAAGTCATGTAAAGCGTTTATCCTAGTTTCAGCAATTTAAGTGCAATCACCTAAAAGAATACCACTAGCCCGATAATGTCTTTGTGATCTGCTTCTTGGGTATGTGCTTTTGCCATATCATGAGAAGCCACAACAATTTCTAACACGAGATTTAAACCAAATCATTTCAATCTCCTATGCGGAAATCTGAATTTCGTGTGTGGGCTGCTTTGAGTAAAGACTACAGTTACAACAATGAGACTCAAAATCTTAGAGCAAACTCCAACATTATTGAAACTACAACTTAAGCCAGCAGCCATCCTCTACTGGTTATTTGGCGGACTATTTGTAGCAGGAGGCGTTTTGTTGATAACGACACTGGCAAAGACAACTATTTTTACTTGTAATCGGGTTAAATCCACTCAACAAAGTTGTCAATTAATCACCAAAAGTATTTTAAAATCTCAAGTTAAAAATTGGAATCTCAAAGAGGTGCTAGGTGCAAAACTAGATACTAGTACCACTGCTGGGAATAGTTATCCCTTAGTACTTCTAACAAGTGACGGTTCAATTCCCATAGATTTAGTAAATGCAGACAGCATTCAGAAAGAATCTAAGGCTGCACAAATCAATGCTTTTCTTAAAAACTCACGAGAACCAAAATTAACAATTCATGAAGATAGTCGTTTTTGGACTTATCCTCTAGGTTTCTTCTTAATTGCAAGTGGTGCTGTTTGCATTATTTATATGCTGATGAATAACATAATTATTTGCATTTTCGATAAAATCAGTGGCAAAGCAACTATTAAACGTGAAGGTTGGTTTGGTAAAGAAGTTGTTGAAGCTAAACTCTCAGAAATATCAGGGCTGAATATTGATGCAGTCACAATTGACACAGTAACAGTCACAAGTTCAACCAGTTACAATATCGTCTTAAACTTGGTATCTGACAAGAATATTTATTTGGCAGCTGGCCCAATGTTTACTGCTAAGAGTGCAGAACAGACCGTTGATGCGATCGCCACTTTCCTGAAACTAGATTAACCTGAGAGCAACCCCTTTAGAACCTTTGCCAAATACTCATACTGCTCTAAAGTATTGTAAATCTGCGCCGAAATCCTTACCAACAGCCGAGGTTTTTCCTGCCACGGCATCACCTGCACTTGAATACCAAACTTATCAAACAACTCATCATGTACAGTCATAAAATCGCGGTTTTCCAACATCGCAGGCAATGGTACAACCGCCATTGAACCAATCATCTCTTCTGGACAAGGCGGCTGCACTTCCAGCGCTTCACAAAGTAGCCGTCTTCCCTGCAACACTAGCTGATGATTTTGCTGTCTCAATTCTGTCCACCCACCAGGTAGCAACGAACCCATAAAAGCGATCGCTTCTGGTACACACATATAAGCTGTAGGATCGTCTGTACCTGTCCAGTCAAATTCTAACTGAAAGCGTGTTTTATCAGTGCGTGGCGAATTTGTCCCGTGGCTAATTGTCAGAGGACGAATTTCTGACTGTTTATCTCGTCGCACATACAAAAAAGCTGCCCCTTTGGGCGCACACAGCCATTTATGACAATTCCCGGTGTAATAAGTTGCGCCAATCTCTCGCAAATCGAGGGGAATCATTCCAGGCGCATGGGCACCATCTACTAATGTATCTACACCCCGTTGTTGCAACTCCTTCACCAACTCTAGAATCGGGAAGATTAACCCTGTCTGGCTGGTAACATGATCCAAAAGTGCTAATCGTGTTTTTGGTGAAACTCGCTCAATTACTGCTGCGATTACTTGCTGTGGCGAGTCAATAGGGAAAGGAACTTTTGCCACCACCACCCGCGCACCAGTGCGACTGGCAATAAAATCCAGTGCATTGCGGCAAGCATTATATTCGTGGTTGGTTGTGAGTATTTCGTCCTCTGGTGAAAACGTCAGCGACCTTAACACCGAATTAACGCCAGTCGTCGCATTAGGGACAAATACCAAATCCCGGACATCAGCACCTACAAACGCCGCCAGCTTACTTCTGGCATCATCTAGCAGGGGTTCCCACTCCCTACCAAAAAAGCGTAAGGGTTCATGTTCGAGCTGCGATCGCAGTCCTTGTTGAAACTCCAGCACTTGTTTAGGACAAGCACCAAAAGACCCATGATTCAGAAACGTCACAGCCGAGTCAAGCGACCATAAATCTCTGATAGATAATCTAGAATCCAAAATTTAAAATTCAAAATTGCTGAACTCCCCAGGCTGGATTCGAACCAGCGACCAATCGATTAACAGTCGATCGCTCTACCACTGAGCTACTGAGGACCACTCACGATTTATAATAATAGGGCTAAAAATATGATTTGGCAAGTACTTTCGCCAATATTTTTTTTAGATATTTAATTATAGAAATTTTGCAGCCAAAATTTATTCAGGAACTTAAGCAGAGACTGTTAAATACTAAATATCTACTGTAATCCCATTCGTAATTCAGCCAGACGCTGCCGCGCCTTAGCGTCAATGGCATTAGCTAAAAACCTACTCTTAGATTGTTTGCGCGTATGATACTTTTGTCGCATCCGGCAGACAGTGGCTTCCACTTCCCCACAGAGTTGTTGTGCTGACAACCATTCAGCCCCATACCCTTGTATCATCAACTGCTGTGCCCGATCTGATGTAGCAACAATCACACGAGAAATCAAAGATTGAGCTATTTGCTGACGAAAAGAAGCGCAGGATTTTTCAATATAAGTATCTGCTGTCTGACCAAAATCAGTGTAATAAACAGATAAAAGTTCAGTAATAATTTCTTTATTACTAGAGGTGTTCTGATATTGGGCATCAAAAACTATCTGAGTTGCATAACCTTGAAACGCGCTATAACCAGTCATCGCTTCCACAAGTTCGCCCCGTGCTGCCTCTAGTCCAACACTATCACGCGTTTTTTTAAGGCAAGGCCAAGCGCCTATTATATTGTAGCCGTCCACTAACAAAACGGCTTGGAGTAAGGAACGGGGCATGGTTTTTAATCACAATTTTCTAGAGTTAACAAAATTCATTCATAAGTTTTATAATAATTGATGCATTGTCTGTAACACTATGTTACATAGAATAAAAAATACGGTAGCCTCACAAAACTAAACCCTAAGACAGACGCGCCAACTTAAAACGCGCCTTTATTTAAAAGGCGCGTTGCAGTTCTTTTTTAGTAGTCTTCAGGAGTGCTAAATGCAATGAATTTTATTTATTTACTCAGCACTCAGCATTTAATTAAGAGGCTTCACTGTGTACCTCCATCAGACGTTGTTTGAGGCGTTGGGCTTCACCTCTATCTACCAGAGAGCCTTTTTCTAGCAAAAAAGCGCCGTCACAGTAATTTAACTCATCTAATCGATGTGTCACCCACAGGGCTGTAATACCTCGACTTTTGACAAGGCGGCGGACACCAGCAACTAAATCCAACTGGCTATCTGGATCTAGTAAGGCAGTGGGTTCATCTAATAATAAGACTTCACAACGACGGGCGATCGCACCTGCGATCGCTACTCGCTGTTTCTGTCCCCCAGAGAGTGCATAGATAGGGCGTCGTTGGAGGGTAAGCAAATTCACCGCTCCTAGCGCCTCTTCAACTCTTGCTCTGGTGGCAGCAGGTGGCAACTTTTCTTCCACCAATCCAAAAGCCACATCAGCACCAACCGTTGGCATAACTAGTTGATGATCCGGATTTTGGAAAACAAAGCCAACGGGGTGCAAAACCCGAATTTCCCCAGACTCAGGAGCTAATAACCCCGCAAGTAGTCTAAGTAACGTTGATTTTCCGCTGCCATTTGTACCCAAGAGCATCCAAAACTCACCCTTGGGTACTTCTAAAGAGCAAGATTTGATAACTTTCTCTCCATTCGGCCAACTGAAATTTAAATCCTTGACCTCAATGCCCACTTGAGCCATTTGTCAACCTTGGTTACTCAGCAGCTACAGCAAAAAAGCCAGGTGGTCTGCCACCACCAGGGGTTGTACCATCTTTCTGAACAATCTGCACCCCAGAAATTTCACTAGCGCGGACAGCAATTTTTTTCTCTGTCTTGCCCTCGCACTTGAGTTCCACAATGTCAGGGTTCCCAGAACGTATGGCTGCCAAAATTAGCTGATAGACAGCTTCAGCATCCTCTGCTGACTTACGTTGTACTGAGATAGGGAAAGCAGTGTTTCTGATGCTTAAATCGATGGTAAACATTTAGCAATAATCAAATCTAACTGTAGGACTCATTTTAGCGTCAGCTGACTGATTCTAGGGAAATGGGCATTGGGCATAAGAGGCAGAGGGGCTGGGCGGGGTGCGGGGGGCAGGGGGGAAAACTCTTCTCCCTTGCTCCCTGCTCCCTTGCTTCTTCCCCACTCCCCACCTCATCTAGATAAAAAATTAATTTTTATGACAAATCCCCTAGAAAAATTAGCGATTTACACCTAATATGATTAAAGGTGTGTAAAAAATTGTAAACTTGGTTAACAACCCAGTTAACTTTCTGCTTATGGAAGGCTTTCATCTAGCCCTCTATAATACAGATACAACCTGTACTTATAAACATTTGGAGATTTGCTCTAATGACCATCGCAGTTGGACGCGCCCCCGGTAGAGGGTGGTTTGACGTTCTAGACGACTGGCTCAAGCGCGATCGCTTCGTATTCGTAGGTTGGTCAGGGATACTATTGTTCCCCTGCGCCTTCCTAGCACTAGGCGGTTGGCTGACCGGTACCACCTTCGTCACCTCTTGGTACACCCACGGATTAGCCTCCTCCTACCTAGAAGGTGCTAACTTCCTGACAGTGGCAGTATCCACCCCCGCCGATAGCATGGGACATTCCCTATTGCTGTTGTGGGGACCAGAAGCCC